>DASRXY010000320.1:0-6516 GCA_035654035.1 Sphingobium sp.
ACTCGACGAGTTGCTGCGTCGCGCCCGCGACAGTTTCGGCGGTGGCAGCGGTGGCGCCGGCGAGCCCAACCAGCGGCGCATCTGGCTCTATCTTGTCGCCGCCGCGCTGCTCATCTGGGTCGCGACGACGAGCTGGCACAATGTGGGCGAAAAGCAGCGCGGCGTGGTGTCGCAGCTCGGTCGCTATTCCCGCACGCTCGGCCCGGGCGTGAACTTCACCCTGCCCGCTCCCTTCGAGCGCGTGCAGATCATCGACGTGAGCGAAATCCGCAATATCGACCTGGGGTCGAGCGGGGATGGCGAGAAGCTGGTGCTCACCGGCGACCAGAATCTGCTCAATCTCAGCTATTCGGTGCGCTGGAACATCTCCGACGCGCGCCAATATGCCTTCCAGATCGCCGAGCCGGAGGAAACCATCCGCCAGGTGGCCGATTCGGCCATGCGCGGCGTCATCGCCAATGTGGACCTGACCGACGCCATGGGTGCGGGCCGCAAGGACATCGAGCAGCAGGTGCAGGAGCGCATGCAGGCCATTCTCGATGGCTACGGCGCCGGCGTGCTCATCCAGGGCATCGCCATCAACAAGGCGGACCCGCCCAACGCCGTCATCAACGCCTTCAAGGAAGTGACCGCCGCGCAGCAGGATTATGACACCTACATCAACCGCGCCAATGCCTATTCCCAGCAGCTCGCCGCCCAGTCTCAGGGTGAGGCAGCCGCCTTCGACAAGGTGTTCGAGCAATATCGCCTGGCGCCGGAAGTGACCCGGCGACGCATGTATTATGAGGCGATGGAATCGGTCCTCTCCGGCGTCAACAAGACCATCATCGAGGCGGACGGCGTGACGCCCTATCTGCCACTGCCTCAGATCGCGCCCAAGGCCCAGCAGGATTCCAGCCTGACCGTGACGGGAGGAGGCAAGTGACCATGGCTTTCGCACGCAACCCCATCGTGCTCGCCGTCGCGGCGACTCTCGCCCTGCTGCTCGTCGGCAGCACCTTCGCCATCGTGCCCGAGACAAGCCAGGCCGTGGTCGTGCGCTTCGGCAAGGTGGTGGGCGTCTACAATCCCTATCGCCCCAACGAGGTGTTCGGCCGCACCGGTGCCGGCCTCGCCGTGCGCGTGCCGTTCCTCGATCATATCGTCTGGATCGACAAGCGCATCCAGTCGGTCGCCATGGCGGACCAGCAGGTGCTTTCCACCGACCAGCGCCGCCTCCAGGTGGACGCCTTCGCCCGCTACCGCATCGTGGATGCGCAGCGCATGTATGCCGCGGCCGGCAATGAGGCGGGCGTCACCGAAGCGCTGCGGCCGATCCTCGCCTCCTCGCTGCGCGCGGAACTGGGCAAGCGCTCCTTCGATTCGCTGCTGAGCCCCGAGCGCGGCGCGGTGATGAACAACATCCGCGCCAACCTCAACCGCATCGCGCAGCAATATGGCGCGGTGGTGCTGGATGTGCGGATCATGCGCACCGACCTGCCGGACGGCACGCCGCTCGACAGCGCGTTCCAGCGCATGCGCACCGCGCGCGAGCAGGAGGCGGCCACCATCCGCGCCGAGGGCCTGCGCCAGGCGCAGATCATCCGCGCCCAGGCCGATGCGGATGCCTCCAAGGTCTATGCCGCCAGCTTCGGCAAGGACCCGCAATTCTACGATTTCTATCGCGCGATGCAGTCCTACCGGGTCAGCTTCTCGCCCAAGGACGGACGGGAAACCAATATGGTCCTCTCGCCGGACAACAGCTATCTTAGGCAGTTCCAGGGCCGGTGACGCCGGCGCGCGAGCGGCCATTCAATGCCGGTTAATCCGGCGCGTTTCATGGCCGTCACAAGGCCGAATAGGGGCGCTGGTCCGGCCCGACCGGACCAGACGCCTCCCTTGAAGCGATGCGAATGAGAGGAAGAATCCAAGTGCGCTACGCCTACGCCATCACAGCAGCCCTGCTCCTCGGCGGAACCACGCTCGCCCTCACCACCACACCCGGAACCGTTGTTGCGCAGACGGCGCAGAACGAAGGCAATGCGGCCGCGCCGCGCGGCGCGCCGGCCAGCTTCGCCGACATGGTGGAGCGGCTCCAGCCGGCCGTGGTCAACATCTCCACGCGCCAGAGCGTACCCCAGCGTGCCAATCCCTTCGCCGGCACGCCCTTTGGCGACCTGTTCGGCCCGCCCGGCGGTGGCACGCCGCAGACCCGGCCCGCCCAGTCGCTCGGCTCGGGCTTCATCATTTCACCCGACGGCTATGTCGTCACCAACAATCATGTGGTCGCCCCTGGTGCGCGCGGCGCAACGGTCGATTCGATCACCGTCATCCTGCCCGACCGCACCGAATATCCGGCCAAGCTGATCGGCACCGACCAGGCGAGCGACCTCGCCGTGCTCAAGATCGAATCGAAGAAGCCGCTGCCGTTCGTGAAATTCGGCGATTCGACCCGCGCGCGCGTGGGCGACTGGGTGATCGCCATCGGCAATCCCTTTGGCCTGGGCAGCACGGTGACGGCAGGCATCATCTCGGCGCTCCACCGCAATACTTCGATCAACGGCGCGGACCGCTTCATCCAGACCGACGCCTCGATCAACCAGGGCAATTCCGGTGGCCCGATGTTCGACATGAACGGCAATGTGATCGGCATCAACTCGCAGATTCTCTCGCCCACCGGCGGCAATGTCGGCATCGGCTTCGCCATTCCTTCCGAGCAGGCCATTCCGGTCATCAACACGCTCAAGGGCGGCGGCACCGTGCAGCGCGGCTATCTGGGCATTCAGATCAGCCCGCTCTCCGAAGACATTGCCGAATCGCTCGGCCTGCCCAAGAATCGCGGCGAGTTCGTGCAGGGCGTCGAGCCCGGCAAGGGCGCGGACAAGGCCGGCATCAAGCCGGGCGACGTCATCATCAAGGTGAACGGCATCGACGTGACGCCGGACGACACGCTCTCCTACATCGTCGCCAATCTCAAGGTGGGCACCAAGGTGCCGATCGAACTGGCGCGCAACGGCAAGCGCATGACCGTGACCGCAGAGATCGGCCAGCGGCCGCCGGAGAACGAACTCAACCAGTTCGCCCAGCAGAATGACGACGACTTCTCCGACCAGGACCCGCGGGAGCAGGATACTCAGCAGGCCGCACAGCAGCTCCTCGGCATCGCCGTCACGGAGCTGACGCCGAACATCGCCCGCCAGCTCGGCCTCGGCACCGATGTGAAGGGCGCGGTCATCACCGGCGTCGATCCCACCACGGACGCCGGTCAGAAGGGCCTGCGCCGGGGCGACGTGATCCTGCAGGCCAATGGTCAGCCGGTGCTGAACGAGGCCGACCTGGGCAGCGCCGCCGCAGCCGCCAAGAACGCGGGGCGCAACGCCGTGCTCCTCCAGGTGCTGCGGCGTGGCACGCCCGCCGGCTTCATTGCGGTGCGCCTGCGCGACAAGTAAGCGCGGCACCGTCAAAGCCCGCCGTTTCGAAGAGGGCGCGGAGCCGATCCGCGCCCTTTTCTTCGTTCGTCGCCTTGGATAACGTGCCCGCAAAGCCTGTGGGAGTGCGGCGATGCGTGACGAGAAATCCCTGTTCATCGGCCTGGCTCCGGACTCCGACGGTGGCCAGCCCCAGCGGCTCAGCCTCCGGCGCGCCAATCGCCATGGCCTGATCGCCGGCGCCACCGGCACTGGGAAGACCGTGACACTCCAGACCATGGCCGAGGGCTTTTCCGCACGCGGCGTTCCCGTCTTCATGGCGGACGTGAAGGGCGATCTCTCCGGCATCGCCATGGCCGGCTCACCCACCGCCAAGAATGCCGACACGCTGGCTGCCCGCGCCGCCGAGATCGGCATCACCGACTATAGCTATGCCGACAATCCCGTCATCTTCTGGGATCTCTACGGCAAGCAGGGCCACCCCATCCGCACCACCATATCGGAAATGGGCCCGCTGCTGCTCGCCCGCCTGATGAACCTCAACGAGGTACAGGAAGGCGTCCTGTCCATTGCCTTCCGCATCGCCGACGAACAGGGACTGCTGCTCCTCAACCTCGACGATCTCCAGGCGATGCTCGTCCATTGCGCGGAGAATGCCGATGCGCTGACCGCTCGCTACGGCAATGTCTCCAAGGCCAGCGTCGGCGCCATCCAGCGCCAGCTCCTCCAGCTCGACAGCCAGGGCGGCAGCCAGTTCTTCGGCGAACCGGCGCTCGACATCCGCGACTTCCTGACCGTGGACGAGAAAGGCCGGGGCACCATCAACATCCTCGCGGCCGACAAGCTGATGCAGAGCCCCAAGCTCTATGGCACGTTCCTGCTGTGGCTGCTCTCCGAACTGTTCGAGACGCTGCCCGAAGTGGGCGATTCGGACAAGCCCGTGCTCGTCTTCTTCTTCGATGAGGCGCATCTGCTCTTCGACGATGCGCCCAAAGCGCTCACCGACAAGATTGAGCAGGTCGTGCGCCTGATCCGCTCCAAGGGCGTGGGCGTTTATTTCGTGACGCAGAACCCCATCGACGTGCCCGAGGATGTCGCCGCCCAGCTCGGCAACCGCGTGCAGCACGCCCTTCGCGCCTTCACACCGCGCGACCAGAAGGCGATCCAGGCCGCCGCCCAGACCTTCCGTATCAATCCGGACCTGGATGTCGCGACCGCCATCACGCAGTTGAAAGTCGGCGAGGCGCTGATCTCGCTGCTGCAGGAAGACGGCGCGCCGTCCATCGTCCAGCGCACGCTCATCGCGCCGCCGCGCTCGCGGCTAGGGCCCGTCGAGCCCAAGGAGCGCGCGATCATCCAGTCTATCTCGCCGGTTGCCGGCAAATATGACGAGGAAGTCGACCGCGAATCGGCTGCAGAAATCCTCGCCGCCCGCGCGACGGCTGCAGCCGCCGCCGCCGAGGCGGCCAAGGCCCAGGCCGCCGCCGACAAGGCTGCGGCCGAGCAGGCGAAGGTCGAGGCGAAGCAGCGCGAAGCCGAGCTCAAGGCACAGGCGCGCGCCGCCGCGAAGCCGAGCAACATGGACCGCGCGATCCAGTCGGCGACGCGCTCGGTCGCCTCCTCCGTTGGCCGTCAGGTCGCGAACGAACTGGGCCGGGCGGTGTTCGGTAGCACCAGTCGCAAGCGCAGCAGCGGCATCGCCGGCCGGCTGGTGCGGGGCATGTTGGGCAATCTCTTCAAATAGGACGAGGCCGATGGATGAAGACACCACCGCGCGCTCCGTCATCGGCACCATGGCGCCCTTCTTCATCGTTGCGGATGTGACGCGCAGCCTCGCTTTCTATTGCGACGGCTCGGCTTCGAGATCGTCCATCGCAATGACGAGCGCGCCCCTTTCTTCGCCGTTCTGCGGCGTGATGGCGCCATGCTCTTCCTCAAATCGGAGACGGGCGTGGCCCCCATGCCCAATCGCGGTCGCCATCCTCATCTCGCGTGGGACGCCTATAGCTTCACGCCTGACCCCGATGGGCTCGCCGCCGAATTCGCGGCGCGCGCCGTGGGTTTCACGCAGCCACTCGGCGACCGGAGCGACGGCCTGCGCGGCTTTGAGCTGACCGATCCCGATGGCTATGTGCTCTTTTACGGCCGGCCGATCGGGGACTGAGCAAGCGACGCCATGCCTGCGTAGTGCCTCGCCGCCCTTGGCTCCTTCCTGCGCGGGAGCGCATCAGACTGTGACGGCGCTGCGAGCGCCCAGCCCGTTCAGCCCCGGCCGCGATAGCCCGCGACGCCCTGGTCCGGCACCCAGACGCCCGGCACCGGCTCGCCCGATTGCCAGAACACGTCGATGGGAATGCCACCGCGCGGATACCAATAGCCGCCGATGCGCAGCCACAGCGGCTTCATCTCGGTGAACAGCCGCTCGCCAATGCCCACGGTGCAATCCTCATGGAAGGCGCCATGGTTGCGGAAGCTGCCCAGAAAGAGCTTGAGCGATTTGGATTCGACGATCGTTTCGTCCGGCACATAGTCGATGACGAGATGGGCGAAGTCCGGCTGGCCGGTGATCGGGCAGAGTGAGGTGAACTCCGGCGCGGAGAAGCGCACCAGATAGGGCTTGCCGGGGCGGGGATTGGCCACATAATCGAGCACGGCCTCTTCCGGCGATGCCGGGAGGGCGCTGCTCTGGCCGAGATGCGTGAGTGTCATGGCCTGGCCTCTAATATGTTTCGCGCGCGGCGCGAAGCCCTTGCGTCGGTGGGTCGCGGGGCAGAAAGGCATGAGAATGGATCTGCTCGTTTCCTGCGACTGGCTGGCCGAGGACCTCGGCGCGCCGGATCTGCGCGTGGTGGATGCCACCGCCTTCCTGCCCGGCACGCCACGCGATCCGCATGCGGAATATCGCGCTGGCCATATTCCCGGCGCGCTGTGGCTGGACTTGCCGACGCTTCACGATCCGGACGATCCGCGCCCGGCCATGGTGCCGAGCAACGCCCTGTTCGCCGCGCGCATGGCCGCGCTGGGCATTGGCGACGACGACCGAATCGTCGTCTATGACAATTCGCCCTTGAGCAGCTCGGGCCGCGCCTGGTGGCTCTTCCGCCTGTTC
>DASRXY010000321.1:0-9487 GCA_035654035.1 Sphingobium sp.
GCGACGCAGGCCGTCTATCGCGACATCCTGGCCTGCGCTGAAGAACAGGCGGCGCTGAAGCTGCGGGTGGTGCCGGATATCATTGCCGGCGCCAGCGCGGGCGGCATCAACGGCGTGTTTCTGGCGCATGCCATCGAGACCGGCCAGTCCATCGAGCCCCTTACCGACCTGTGGCTGCGCGCGGCTGACGCGGACCTGCTCGTCGATCCGGATGCGCGCCCCCTCTCCCGCCTCACCAAATTCTGGGCGCGGCCGCTGCTGTGGCTGCTGTTGCGCCGGCGCGATGACACGGTGGAGCGCACCGTCGCGCCGGAGACGCGCCGGGAAGTGCGCCGCAAGCTGAGCAACTTCGTGCGGGCCCGCTGGTTCGCGCCCCCCTTCGGCGGCAAGGGCTTCACGGGTCTGCTGCTCGATGCCTTTGACGCGATGGCCGCCAGCGGTACGGACGCGCCGCTCATCCCGGACGGCTATCCGCTCGATCTGTTCGTCACCGCCACCGATTTCACGGGGCATGAGGAGCGCCTGCTGCTCAACAGCCCGCCGGAAGTCAGCGAAATCGAGCATCGCCTTGCCATCAGCTTCGTCGCGCGGGGCAATCGACCGCGCCGTCTCGCCGATCCCGCCGAGCTGGTCTTCGCTGCGCGCGCGACCGCCAGCTTTCCCGGCGCCTTCCCGCCTTTCACCGTGCGCGAGCTGGATGCGGTGCTGGCGGAGCGCGGCCTTTCTTGGCCAGGACGCGCGCAGTTCCTCAAGCGTATCCTGCCCCATCGCGACGCGGCGACGGGAGCGCGGGAAGATGCCGTGCTGATCGACGGATCGGTGCTGGCCAACGCCCCGTTCGCCCAGGCTATCGGAGCGCTCAAGGATCGCCCGTCGCGGCGCGTGGTGGACCGGCGCTTCGTCTATATCCAGCCCACGCCGGGCCAGGGCCGCTTCCGCCTCACTGCGCCCGGGCCGCGCGACGAGAGCGGCCATCCCCGCCTGCCCGGTTTCTTCCGTACCATTTTTGGCGCAGTCAGCGATCTGCCGCGCGAGCAGCCGATCCGCGACAATCTGGAGGCCATTGCCGAGCGTAGCCGCCGCATCCGTCGCATGGGCCACATCATCGAAGCGCTGCGGCCGGAGATTGAGGGCGTGGTCGAGGCCATGGTAGGGCGCACGCTCTTTCTCACCCGGCCGACTCCGCGCCGCCTCGCCTCCTGGCGGGCGCGCATGCAGGCCAAGGCCGCGCGCGCCGCAGGGTTCACCTATCCCGCTTATGCCCATCTCAAGCTCGCCGGCATTCTCGACGGGCTGGGCGCGCTGCTGGTGGACCTGGCGGAGGAGACGGATTCCGCCACGCATCGCGAAATCGTCCGCAGGGCGCTGCGCACCGCCGTGGACAGCGCCGGCATCGACCGCTGCGACCATGGCATGCGCGCGGGCGCCTGCCCCGCCCTCATCACGTTCCTGCGCAGCCATGATGTCGATTTCCGGCTGCGGCGCCTGCGCTTTCTCGCGCGGCAGCTCGTGCCGCTGGCCGACTCCGCCGGGGCCGCCGCGAGCGCCAGCGAGCCGGCACGTGAGGCGCTGCGCGATCTGATCTACGAGTCCATTGGCGCCTATGCCCAGACTCAGGCGCCGGCCTTCTTCGACGCCCCGAGCCGCGCGGCCGCCCGGCAGGTGCTCAATGATCCGCTGGCGGCGATGGACGCTATTGCAGAAGCTCGCGACCTGCGCGCGCTCGACGAGCGTTTCGACCAGCGCTTTCCCGCCGCGCTGCTCGCGCTGCCCGCCGAGGAACGGCGCGCGCTGATGCGGGCCTATCTGGGCTTTCCTTATTACGACATTGCCACGCTGCCGCTGCTCCAGGGCGAAGGGCTGGACGAATATGACCCCATCAAGGTGGACCGCATTTCGCCCGACGATGCCGCGGCCATCCGCTCGGGCGGCGCGGCGGCGACACTGCGCGGCATCGAATTCAACAGCTTCGGTGCTTTCTTCAGCCGAGCGTATCGGGAGAATGATTATCTATGGGGTCGCCTGCATGGCGCCGAGCGGATGATCGACATTCTGCTCTCCACCATTCCCGACGCGGCTATGACGTCTCCAGCCCGCAGCGACCAATGGAAACGCCGTGTCTTCCACGCGATCCTGGATGAAGAGAGCGGACGTCTGCCCCATGCCCAGGGGCTGATTACCAGCCTGCGCGCGGAGATCGACGCCGCCATTCCGCCGGCGTGAAGGACGCTTCCTAACCCGCCGGCTTTACCAGCGTCACCTGCGCCACATCGATGCCCCGCCCGGCGAATCCGCCTTCGCAATACATGAGATAGAAGCGCCACATGTCGACGAAATGCTCGTCGAACCGCGAGGGCAGCAAGCCGGCCTCCACCGCCGCTTCGAACCGCTCGCGCCATTGCCGCAGGGTCCAGGCATAATCGAGGCCAAAGCGGAGTTGATCGCTCCAGACGAGACCGCGCGCCTCGGCCAGAGCGCGAAAGCGCTTCTCGGAGATCAGGCAGCCCCCGGGAAAAATGAAGCGCTGGATAAAGTCGGCATGGCTGGCATAGGCCGGGAAAATCGCGTCATCGATGCTGATGAACTGGATGGCTGCCCGGCCACCCGGCTTCAGCAGCCGGGCAATGGCATCGAGATAGACAGGCCAATAGCGCTGGCCCACCGCCTCCACCATTTCCACACTTGCGATTGCATCGTAAGAACCAGAAGTATCTCGATAATCCTGCAAGAGAATCCTGGCAGTGTCACCGGCTTTGGAAATGCCCGGCAACGTCAGGGCCACGGCGCGCTGCTCGGCAGACAGGGTGAGGCCCGTATAGCCGATCTTGGCCTGTGCCAGCGCCCGCTCGGCAAGGCCGCCCCATCCGCATCCAATTTCAAGGAGTTGATCGTGATCCTTGAGATCAAGTCTTGCCAGAAGCTCATCGATCTTGCGGCGCTGCGCCGTCTCCAGCGCCTCTGCCGGGAAAGCTGGGCGCGCGCAACTGTAGGTCAGCGTCTCGTCTAGCCACAACGTGTAGAAATCATTGCCCAGATCATAATGCTCAGCGATGTTGCGCCGCGCGCCACGCCGGCTGTTGTGCCGCCGGGCATGGGCGAGCCGCCCCAGAAGGCGCGGCAGGCCGCGCGCGCGTGCCGTCGTGCCGAGCGAACGGGCATTGGCCATAAACAGGGCGAAGAGTGCCACCGGGTCCGGGCTCGACCACTCGCCCGCTTGCCATGCGCGGAACCAACCGATTGATCCTGCAAGGGCCACCCGGAGCACCGCGCGCCAGCTTTCCAGATGGACAATGGCGGTGAAGCCCGGCTCGCGCCCGCCCAGGATGCGCACGCTGCCGTCCGGCAGGTGGAGTTCGAGCGACCCGGCGAGCAGGCCGGCATCGACCCGCGCCAGGATCGGCTCGAACGGACGGGCTGGCAGCCGCGCCCACAGCGCGCCGCCATAGCGACGCAACGCCCGCCGAGCTGTGGCGCGCTTAAGGCCGCTGCTGGAGCTATGGACGTTCATGGCGTCCTATATCGGCCCTTCGTTCGAGCATCGCAATGGCTGGCTTTGATGCGCTCAGCGCATCGGACCGGCCGAACCTCCGCTGGCGACGGGCTCGTCAGCGCTCATGCCTCCGGGCTCGGCAGGGGCGGACAGCCCGGCGCCGCCAGCGGGAGCGTGACGGTACGCATCAGCGGCCCCCGGCTGCGTAGGCCGAAACGCGCGTCGCCGAACGACACCACCGCCTCGCAGCGGCGACGCGTCACATCCGCCACCGGCATGATAGACCAGCGCATGAACATCTCGATATTGCGGTTCGCCCGCTTGGCGCGCTGGACGATCGGATCAGCCATATTATCCGGCACCGGCGGCTGCATGGCACTCACCTGCGTCAGCGAGCTTAGCGGATCATAGTGCGCACGGCCGATCCGCCGTTCCTGGCGCCAGACGAGATCGCGCTTCCAGAACAGAATCGGCTGCTGGCCGGCAATCAGCACATCGGGCCGAGAGCCGCTGATCGCCGCCAGCGCCGCGTGGCGCGCGCCCTGGGTGATCGCGCCATTGAGGCCGATATAGGCCAGCACGGCCGCGAGCCCGACAATCGCCGGTCGCCGCCAATCCCCGCCCCTTTTCTCGCGTCGGCGGGAGAGCCAGACGGCGAAGGCGAGCGCGCTCCAGACCCACACGTCGATGATGAACAGCGTCTCGGTATGGAACCAGCGATTGCTGAACGGCGAGAGCAATTGCACCGCATAAGTGGTCTGCAGGTCGAGCAGCGGATGGGTGAAGGCGCCCAGATAGCAAAGCGCGATGAGCCACGGCAAATGCATCGGCAGGCCGCTCTTGAACGTGGCACCGCGCTTCATCTGCCAACGGTCGAGCAGCAGGAGCAGCCCGGCCAGGATCGGCGGCATGAGCACGCAGCCCGCGATCAGGCTGTGGGTGAAGCCGCGATGCGTGGCGAGCGGATCCCACGGGACCCAGCCGAAGAACACGTCGATATCCGGCATATTTGCGCCCAGGATCAATGCGGCGAGGCCCTTACGCGTGCGCGTCTTGAGGCCGGCCTGGCCGAGCGCCCATCCGGCCAGGCTGTGCGTGAAATTATCCATGGGCGCGGAGATGGCCCGGCAGTGGCGTGGAGGTCAAGCCTGTGCGGGGTGAGCACAAGGGCAGCGTGGTGGGGATTCAAACGATGGGTTGGTTATTCCCGCGAAACGGGAAACGCCGTTCGCCGCAGGGAATGCCGGGTGGCTGGGGCTGAGATTCCTACTTTCGCAGGAATGACGTGGGGAGAGCTATAGTGGGCCTTCGTTTGCAAGCATCGCCATTTGGATACCCGCTCGCGCTCCTGCGGCGGCAGGCGCCCCAGGCGCCATGCGCTTACGCGCGGGCTCCCACTTGTGCAGGAGAGAACAACCCAATCTGGGAGAAAGTCCGCTGGCCGGCCCATCTGGATCGCAGCAACTCCCTTGCGCTTCCACTTTTGGAGCGCAAGAGATCGCCTATTCAACGGGATACAGATCGAACTGCAGACAAATCCTAAAGCTCGGGGCCGCTGCCAGCGCTGCCGGCTTCGGCCGCGTCGGTCTGTTCGCGGCCGCTGACCGTCCAGGTCTCGCCGGTGCTGAGCAGGTTCTGGATGTTCGCGACCTTGCCGGCGGCGACCTGCGCGTTCTGCGCGACCACGCTCTGCTCGAAGCTGGGGCGCGGATCGTCATAGAGCACGCCCAGGGCCATCGGGAATTCGCCGAAGGGCATTTCGACCAGCATGTGTGCCAGCGCGCGATTGGTGGCGTCATGGACGAGCACGCCCGCCGCCTGCCAGTCGCCGTCCGCCACCTCGACCACCTTCAGCGTCAGCGTGTCGCGATCGAGCGAGATGCCCTTGACGCCGCCGCTTTTCTCCGAGCCGAACAGCATGGGCTCGCCATGCTTGAGCCAGAGCTGGCGATCCTCGGCGCCCTTGGGCGCGGCGAAATCGTTGAACACGTCCTTGTTATAGACGATGCAGTTCTGGAAGATCTCGACGAACGCAGCGCCGCGATGCGCATAGGCGGCCTTGAGCACCTCGGGCAGGTTCTTGGAGACGTCGAACCCCCGCGCGACGAAGCGCGCGCCAGCACCCAGCGCGAACGCGGCGGGACGTGCCGGCCGGTCCACCGAGCCATAAGGCGTGGAGGGCGAACGCGTGCCCTCGCGGCTGGTCGGCGAATATTGCCCCTTGGTGAGCCCGTAGATCTCGTTGTTGAACAGCAGGATCTGGCAATCGAGATTGCGGCGCAGGATGTGCATGGTGTGGTTGCCGCCGATTGACAGCGCATCGCCGTCGCCGGTGATGATCCACACGTCGAGCTGCGGATTGGCCAGCTTCACGCCCGTGGCCACCGCCGGAGCGCGGCCGTGGATGGTGTGGAAGCCGTAGCTCTCGACATAATAAGGGAAGCGCGAGGAGCAGCCGATGCCAGAGATGAAGGCGGTGTTCTTGGGGTCCGCCCCCACGTCGGCCAGCGTGCGCTGCACGGCCTTCAAAATGGCATAGTCGCCGCAACCGGGGCACCAGCGCACTTCCTGGTCCGTCTCCCAGTCCTTGACGGTGGTTTCCACGCGCGTGCGGGCAATGGTGGTCATGTCGTTCATGCGAGCATCCCCTCGATGGCGGCCTCGATCTCCGCGATGCGGAAGGGCTGCCCCGAAACCTTGTTGAGCGGCCGGGCGTCGATCAGATACTGATCGCGCAGCACGGTCTTGAATTGGCCGGTGTTCATCTCGGGTACGAGGACATGATCGTAACCCTTGAGAAGATCACCGAGATTTTCCGGCAGCGGCCAGATGTTGCGGACGTGGATATGCGCCACGTCATGCCCCCGGGCGCGGGCCCGCTTCACGGCCTGATGAATCGGGCCGAAGGTCGATCCCCAGCCCACCACGGCGAGCTTACCGGTCTCGTTGCCGAGCGACACGGCCTGCCTCACCCCCTTGGTAACGCCGAGCACCTTGTCGCGGCGCAGATCGGTCATGGCCTGGTGGTTGGAGGGCGCATAGTTGATGTGCCCGGTGTTCACTTCCTTCTCGATGCCGCCGATGCGATGCATGAGACCCGGCGTGCCCGGCTTGATCCAGGGACGCGCCAGCTTCTCGTTGCGGGCGAAAGGCGTGAGGCCGCCTTCCTGCGCTTCTTGCAGGAATGTCACCGGGAAGGGCGCATAATCGCTCATATCCGGCACGCGCCAGGGTTCGGCGGCGTTCTGGAGATAGCCGTCGGTCAGCAGGATCACCGGCGTCATGTAGGTGACGGCGACGCGCACTGCCTCGATGGCCGCGTCGAAACAGTCGGAAGCCGAGCGGGCGGCGATCACCGGCAGCGGTGCGTCGCCGTTGCGGCCATAGACGGCCTGATAGAGATCGGACTGCTCGGTCTTGGTCGGCAGGCCCGTGGAGGGGCCGCCACGCTGCGCGTTGACGATCACCAGCGGCAGCTCGGTCATGATGGCAAGACCCAGCGCTTCGGTCTTGAGCGCGACGCCGGGGCCCGAGGAGCAGGTGACACCCAGCGAGCCGGCATAGCTGGCGCCGATGGACGAAGCGATGGCCGCGATCTCGTCCTCGGCCTGGAAGGTGGTGACGCCATATTCCTTGAGGCGCGAAAGATGATGCAGGATCGCGCTGGCCGGCGTGATGGGGTAGCCGCCGAAGAACATCGGCAGTCCGGCAAGCTGCGCGCCTGCCACCAGGCCGAGCGAGATTGCCTCGGCGCCCGTTACGGCACGATAGAGCCCCTCCTCCACCGGCGCGGGCGCGACGTGGAGTTGCTTGACCGGCACCGCCAGCTCCGCCGTCTCGCCATAAGCGTGGCCGGCGTTGAGCGCGGCAATGTTCGCCTCGGCAATGGCGGGGTTCTTGGCGAACTTGGCGTTGAGCCAGTCGATCACCGGCTGGCGGCTGCGGTCGAACAGCCAGAGCGCCAGGCCCAGTGTCCACATGTTCTTGCAGCGCAGCGCTTCCTTGTTGCCCAGGCCAAAGGGCTTGACGCTTTCCATGGTCAGCGCGGAAATGTCGAAGGCCATCACCTGCCAGCGCGCCAGTGAGCCATCGTCGAGCGGGCTGCGCTCATATTTGGCCTTGGCGAGATTGCGCTCGCTGAACTCGCCGGTGTCGATGATGACGAGGCCGCCGGGCTTCAGGTCGTTGATGTTGGTCTTGAGAGCGGCCGGGTTCATCGCCACGAGGATGTCGGGCGCATCGCCCGCCGTCGTGATGTCGGTCGAGCCGAAATTGATCTGGAAGGCCGAGACGCCGAACAGTGTCCCCTGCGGCGCGCGGATCTCCGCCGGGAAATCCGGGAAGGTGGCGAGATCGTTGCCGGCAAGCGCGGTGGAGAGCGTGAACTGCCCGCCCGTGAGCTGCATGCCATCGCCACTATCGCCCGCAAAGCGGACGACGACGGCCTCCGGAGCCGCCTCGGCGCCGGAAAGTGGGAAACGATCTGTGGTGGCGGCAGTGGCCATGGCAATACTCAAATGGGATGTTGGATGACGCCGCCCTAGTCCTTCAAGGGCCGCACATCAAAGTAGAAAAGTTGCGCCCCACCACAGCGTTCCCTTTTGCTTGGGCTCTTGTCATCGCGCGCGGCGAGGCCCATGTCGCCCCTCCGCATAGCCCGAAACGAGCATCTTGCCCATGAGTTCACAGCCCGTCGACAAATCCGCCCTGCCCTATCGGCCCTGCGTAGGCATCATGCTCGCCAATCGCGAGGGCCATGTTTTCGTGGGCCGGCGCACCGACCAGAGCGTGGCCGAGCCCGATGCCTGGCAGATGCCGCAAGGCGGGATCGACCCCGGTGAAGACGACACCGCGGCCGCGTTGCGCGAGCTGGGCGAGGAGACCGGTATCGTCCCCAGCCTGGTCGATATCATCGCCCGCTCGGCGCGCGACTATGCCTATGACCTGCCGGACGAGCTGGTCGGCCGGATCTGGGGCGGCAAATATCGCGGGCAGCGGCAGCGCTGGTTCCTGCTGCGCTTCAAGGGGGCCGACAGCGATATCGACCTTGCCACCGAGCAGCCCGAGTTCAACGCGTGGCAATGGGTAGCCCCCAGCCAGCTTGTCGACCTGATCGTGCCGTTCAAGCGCACGCTCTACCGCCAGGTAGTCGAGGAATTCACGCCGCTGCTGTGAGCGCCAGCCATGGTTAACGGGGGGCAACCCTGTCGGTTTACTTTACAGGTCGCGCGGCGTTAACCATCAAGACCCCTGCTATTCTGCCGCTGGCACGGCCCTTGCGTCCAGGCTGGACATGGGGAAATTGAAGCGTCTGTTTACCATCAGGACCAAGTTCGAGGCCTTCCTCGCCATCTATGCGGTGGCGCTTGGAGCCTGCGATCGCGGCGTCATCTACATGAACCAATATCCCGGCCTGGGCGGCAAACTGCTGTTCGGGGCCTGCACGCTCACTGTGTTCATCGTGGGCGGGCTCATCATCGATGCCGTTACGCTCAGGCAGACCTACGAGCCCTGAACGCCTCCGCCTCAGCGCAGCGCATCCTGCGCCGGCACGGGTTCATAGCCATGCTCGCGCGCGACGGGCGCGCACGTCACCTTGCCATCCCAGATATTGAGCCCATCGAGCAGGTGGGAATCGCGGCGCATCGCTTCCTTCCAGCCCAGGTCCGCCATGCGCAGTGCATGGGGCAGCGTCACGTTGTTGAGGGCATAGGTGCTGGTGCGCGCCACCGCGCCGGGCATGTTGCCGACGCAATAATGCACGATCCCTTCTTCCACATAGGTGGGCTCGGCATGGGTCGTCGGACGGCTCGTCTCGAAGCAGCCGCCCTGATCGATGGCGACGTCCACCAGCACCGCGCCGGGCTGCATGGTGCGGAGCATCGCGCGCGAGACCAGCTTGGGCGCCGCCGCGCCGGGGATGAGCACGGCGCCGATGACGAGATCGGCATGCGCGACGCTGTCGGCCAGCTCGGCCGTATTGGCAAAGCGGGTGCG
>DASRXY010000322.1:0-3149 GCA_035654035.1 Sphingobium sp.
GGGCAATGGAGGCTGAGCACGTCGCTGGTTGCCAGCACCTCCTCGAAGGGCAGCTTGCCCGGCCCCGGATCGGCCGCGCCACGCCGGCCGGCGAACACCGTCTCCATGCCGAGCGCACGGGCCCGCGTCGCCACCGCCTGCGCAATGGCGCCGCTGCCGACGAGGCCGAGGCGCAAGCCGGTCACGTCGCGCACTGGCGCGGCGAACACGCAGAAGCTGTCGCCCGTCTCCCAGCGCCCGTCGAGCACGGCGGTACGGTGAGGAATGAGGCCGCGCACCAACGCGAAAAGCATCATGACGACATGCTCGGCGACCGAATCGCCGGCATAGCCCACCACGTTGCGCACCGAGATGCCGCGTGCGGCGGCGGCCGCGCCATCCACCACATCGGTGCCGGTGGCCGTGACGGCAATCATTCGCAGGTCCGGAAGGGCGGCGAGCGTGGCGGCATCCAGCTTCACCTTGTTGAGCACGGCCACGCGTGCCCCGGCGAGGTGCGAGATCACATCCGCCGGCGCGGTCCTGTCATGACTCGTCCAGCGATGCGGCGCCACCGGACGAGGAATTTCGACTCCGCCCATGCTCGCGCGGTCGAGATGGACGATCAGCGGCGGCGCGCCGGTCTCTTCTATCATTGTCATTGGCTTCCCGTTCGCGGTTCAGACGCCGTAGCCGTCCGAAAACCCTGCGAGCAGCTTGTCCGTCACCTTGTTGACCATATCAAGTTCGGCATCGCTCAGATCCTTGAGCACCGAAGCGCGGAAGGCATGGGCGACTTCGGTAATCTCGGCCAGCGCGCGCTTGCCATCGGGCGTCAGCTCGATGAGCTTGGTGCGCCGGTCATTGGGATCGGCGCGGCGCACCACCAGCCCTTCGGCTTCCAGCGTATCCAGCATGCGGGTGAGCGTGGGCCCCTCGATGCCGATGCGCTTGGCGATGGCGATCTGGGCACTGGGCTCATGGGCGCGGTCGATGGTGGAAAGCGCCTCCATGCGCGCGGTGCCGTAGCCCATGGGGCGCAACTGCTCGTCCAGCAGCGCGCGATAGCGCCGCGCGAACAGGATGGTGCGATAGGTAAAGCCATATTCGCGCTCGATGCGCGCGTCCGCCGACCCGCTCAGCGTTGCCGCGCGCTGCGGCGCTTCCTGGCGGCCGTTCGCATTCACCCCATTTTCGCTTGCCGATGCGGCCATGCTCGTCTGTCTCCCCTGTCGGCCCCGTTCTTCGGCGTCTTTGCCACAGTCTGTCAACCGCCGCCATGCTGGCCCAACCAAGACGATAGACGCGGTTGACGGGCGGATTCGTTCAGCCCACAGACACCCGCGCACCCACTATATGGCCCTGCACCGGGCGGTTCGCCCCGATTCGGAGACCAAGAGGAATGATGCCGGCAAACGTTTCTTCGACCCCCTTTTTCGCTCTCTGCGCGCTGGCGGCCGTGGCCCTGGCGGCGCCGGCCCAGGCGCAGCTGCCCAAGGGCGACGCGGCGCGCGGCCAGACGCTGTTCAACCAGTGCAAGGTGTGCCACTCGCTCGATGCCGGCAAGAATGGCCTTGGCCCCTCGCTCAAGGGCATTGTGGGCACCAAGGCGGCGGACGTGCCGGGCTTCAAGTTCTCGCCCGCGATGCAGAAGAGCAACCTGACCTGGACGCCGGCCACGCTCTCCGACTTCCTGACCGCACCGATGAAGAAGGTGCCGGGCACGAAGATGGCCTTCGCGGGCCTCTCCAAGCCGCAGGACCGCGCGGACATCATCGCCTTTCTGGCGAAGAACTGAGCCGTCGGCCGGCGCCGGGGGCTCACGGGAGACCCGCGCCGGCCGCTCAGCGGGTGATGGGGCTCAGGCGCTTTCCTCGACGGGAGCGCCCGGGCCGTTCTTGAGGATCGATTCGATAGCATTCCGGGCACTGGCCTTGCTGGTGTAGCCCTCGGTCCAGAAGATAATCTCGCTATTATATTTGAACTTGGCGACGAACTCGCCCTTCTTGTTCTTCTCGATCACGAACTTGTGCGCCATGTCGCACTCCTCTCGCAGGTTGGACGTGCAGCCTACGCCGCATAGCTGCGCGATCAATCCCGATTCGCGCGCGGGTTCAGCAACCGATCGGGCGCATAAACCGCCGGGTCGATGGCGGCGACCGGCGCGGGCAGCGGCGTGCCCAGCAGCAGCGCCGCGCCGATGAGCGCGGCTGCGGGCGCGGTCTGCATGCCGAAGCCGCCCTGGCCGGCGAACCAGAAGAAGCCCTGCGCGCGCGCATCGAAACCATAAACGGGCAGCCGGTCGGGCGCGAAGCTGCGCAACCCGGCCCATTTGCGTTCCACCGCCGCGATGGGCCAGTCGACCACCGCCTGGAATCGATCGATGGCGAGCGCCACGTCCATCTCCTCGGGCGCTACGTCGCGCGGGCTATCCGGCGTCTCGTCATGCGGCGTGAGCCACAGGCGCCCGGGGCCGGCGGGCTTGAAATAGAACTGCTCCGCCAGATCCACCACAAGCGGGAAGTCGGCCGGCGCATTGGGGGTGCGGAGCTGGACGACGGTCCGGCGCAGCGGTGTGATGCCGAGCGGCGAAAGCCCGCAGGCAGCCGCGACCGGATCGGCCCAGGCGCCCGCCGCGTTGACCAGCACCGTGCAGGCGATCTCGCCCCGGTCGGTGTGCACGCGCCAGCCCTCGCCCTCGCGCCGCGCCGAGACGAAGCGCGTGGCGAGGGCCACCTGGGCGCCGCCGCGCCGCGCCGCGCCCCGGCTGGCCTGGAGCAGCGCCGCAACATCGATGTCCATGCAGCTCGGCTCGGCCAGAACAACCGTCCAGTCGGGCCGTAACCCTGGCAAGGCGGCCTGCATCGTCGCGGCGCTGATCGGCTCCAGCGCGATACCGGTGCCAGCGAACTGGGCGCGCATGGCTTCCGCCCGGCACGCATCGCCCGTGCGCCCGATATGGATCGCGCCGCGCGGCTGCACGAACGGCGCAGGGGACAAGGCGGGGTCGGGCGCGGCGAGCAGGGGGCCGCTGGCGCTGGTGAGCGGCTGGATGCCCGGCCCGCCATAGCTCTCCGTCCAGAAGGCCACGGAGCGGCCGGTAGCGTGGTAGCCCGGCTGCGCCTCCTGCTCCAGGATCGTGACGCGCGCGCGTCCGGCCAGCGCAGCGG
>DASRXY010000323.1:0-3637 GCA_035654035.1 Sphingobium sp.
CTGGAAAATGCCGCGCGCGAGCCGGAGATCGTGGACCTGTGCAATCTGCTGGTGGCGATGGGTGCGGACATCGAAGGCGTCGGCACCGCCCGTCTCGTCGTCCACGGCCGCCCGCGCCTTCACGGCGCCACCTATGCCGTCATGCCGGATCGGATCGAAGCAGGCAGCTATGCCTGTGCTGCCGCCATCACCGGCGGCGAGCTTGAGCTGGTGGGCGCCAACGCCGCCGACATGCAGGCTATCCTCGCCGCACTGCGCGAGACGGGCGTCCATGTCGAAGAGGTGCGCGGCGGCATCAAGGTCGCGGCGGACGGCAAGCTGCGCCCACTCACGCTGTCCACTGCCCCCTTCCCCGCCTTCCCTACGGACATGCAGGCGCAGTTCATGGCGATGCTGGCGCTGGCGGACGGCGCCAGCGTGCTCACTGAGACCATCTTCGAGAACCGCTACATGCATGTGCCCGAGCTGGCCCGCATGGGCGCGGACATTACCGTCAATGGCCGCACCGCCGTGGTGCGCGGCGTAGAGAAGCTCACCGGCGCGCCGGTGATGGCGACGGACCTGCGCGCCTCCATGAGCCTCATCCTCGCCGGCCTGGCGGCGGAAGGCGAAACCAAGGTGGCACGCGTCTATCATCTCGATCGCGGCTATGAACGGCTGGAAGAGAAGCTCAGCGCCGTGGGCGCCGACATCGAGCGCGACGGCGACGGCTGAACGACGCGCGTTCACAGGCAGTCCCGGTCCAGCCGACGTACTTAGCGCGGTGAGGCCCTGCGCGCGCAGCAGTACGCTCTCCTGAACCGAAATTTCACGCGGCGGTCCCTCTCACCCATTTCGCGCGCCATGTGCTCGCGGCCTTGCCATCCCGGCCAGACAGGCCCATCTGCGCGCCATGGCCTCGCTCGTCTCCGCCCTCATCGGTGTTCTTGCCCTCCTCCTCATGATCCCGGCGCTGGTCCCGCTGCTGGGCTGGGCGAACTGGCTGTTCGTACCGCTGGCGCTCGTCGGCGCAGGCATCGGCAGCTTCGCGCACAGCACTAGCGCGCGTAATTTCTGCCTGGGAGTCGCGGCATTCGGTATGCTGCGGCTGTGGATCGGCGGCGGCCTGCTTTGAGCGCGGCGCCAGCCCTGGATGCGGCCTCAGCGCGAGCCGAGCACCGCACGGGCCTGACGCACGGCCTCATGGCTTATGGGCTATGGGGCATGCTACCGCTTTATTTCAAGCTGTTCCCCAACGTCTCGCCGGTGGAAGTGGTGTCGCATCGGGTCATCTGGTCGGTGGGGTTCCTCGCCGTGCTGCTTGCCGGTATGCGGCTCTATTTGCCATTGCGCGCGGCGCTGCGCAGCCCGCGCATCCTGGGCGCGCTGACGTTAAGCGCCCTGCTCATCGGTATCAACTGGCTGGTGTTCATCTGGGCCGTCGATGCCGGCCATGTGCTGGCGGCAAGCCTTGGCTATTTCCTCAATCCGCTCGTGAATATTCTCATCGGCACGCTATTCCTAAGTGAACGGCTGCGGCGCGGCCAGATAGTCGCGGTGCTGATCGCCGCCGTCGGCGTCGCTATTCTCGCGGCGGGCGAGTGGCAGACCTTGTGGGTGAGCCTGTCACTGGCGATCAGCTTTGCTTTCTACGCCCTGGTGCGCAAGTTCACACCCGTGCCCTCCGGCGTGGGTCTGGCTGTGGAGACGCTGGTGCTGGCGCCGCCCGCGCTGGCGGCGCTGGCCTGGTTCGCGCATCAAGGTACCCTCGCCTTCGGTCGCGATACCGTGCAAACGATCCTGATGGTCGGCCTCGGCGCCATCACCTCCGTGCCCTTGCTGCTGTTCGCCAGCGCCGCCCGGCGCCTTTCGATGACGACGCTGGGCCTCCTCCAATATGTCGCACCCTCGCTCCAGTTCCTCACTGGTGTCTTCCTGCTCGCAGAGCCGCTATCGCTGCCGCGTCTGCTGTGCTTCGGCTGCATCTGGGCGGCGCTCGGCCTGTTCGTGTGGGACAACCTGCGCGCACGCCGGCAGCCCGAGAGGACGGACACGCAGCCGGCATGAGCGTATCGGCCTCTCCTGCCATAACCGAACACCGCCGCGACCGGCCGATGCGCGCCATTGGCCTGCGCCTGCTCGCCATGCTGATGCTCGCCGCCACCTATGTCTGCGGCAAGCTGCTGGCGGACCGCGCTGTCAGCATCGGCGAGATTGTCTTCTATCGCCAGCTCTTCGCTTTCCCACTGGTCACGGGCTGGCTGCTGGCGACCATGGGTCCAGCCGCGATCAAGACAACGCGCATCGGCATGCACATCTCCCGCTCCACGCTCGGCATGATCGGGATGCTGCTCAATTTCGGCGCGGTGGCGCTTCTGCCTTTGGCGGAATCGACGTCCATCGCCTTCACCATGCCGATCTTCGCTACCATCCTCTCGGCCATCGTACTGCGCGAGCAGATCGGCCGCCACCGCTGGAGCGCGGTGTTATTCGGCTTTGTCGGCATTCTCATCATGGCGCATCCGGAGTCGCAGAATCTCGCCAGCCTAGGCGTCATCGTGGCGCTGGCTGGCGCAGTGGTGACGGCCATCGTCTCCATCGTGCTACGCGACCTCAACCGCACCGAGTCGGCACCGGCCATCGTCTTCTGGTTCACCGCGATTTCGCTGCCGCCATTGGGCATCCTCGCCTTCGCCACCGCCACGGCGCATGATGCAGCCACCTGGGGCATGCTCCTCCTGCTCGGCATCACCGGCGGCGCGGCACAGCTCCTGATGACCTTCGCGTTGCGCTGGGCGCCGGTCTCGCTCGTCATCCCCATGGATTACAGCCAGCTCGTCTGGGCGACCTGGGCGGGCTGGGTCTTCTGGGGAAGCTGGCCCACTGCGGCGAGCTGGGTGGGTGCGGCGATGATCGCGGCGAGCGGGCTCTACATCGCCTGGCGCGAGCATGTCCGCCGCAGCGCAGCGCTCAGTCCGGACGAGGACCGCGCCGGAAGATCAGGCTGAGATTGTTGGCTGGCATCTCGACGAGCCGCTTGAATGCCAGTCCTCGCGCCTGCGCTGCCGCCGCCACATCCGCCACGTCGCGCAGGCCCCAATCGGGATTGCGCGTGCGCAACGACCGGTCGAAAGCGAGATTGCCCGGCGCCGTCTCCACCTCCGCTCGCAGATAAGGGCCATAGAGATAGAGCACGCCGCCCTCCGGCAGCAGCCGCACCGCCCCGTCCAGCAGCCCGAGCGTCGCCGCCCAAGGGCAGATGTGGACCATGTTGATGCAGAGTAGCGCATCGGCCTCCAGCACTGGCCACGCCGCATCGCTTGCGTCCAGCATGACGGGAGGCCCGACATTGGGGAGGTTAGCCTCGCCCGCCCAGGCGGCAATGGAGCGCAGCGCGGAGGGGTCGGGATCGCTCGGTTGCCACTGGAGCGCTGGAAAGACCTGCGCGAAATGGACGACATGCTCGCCCGATCCGCTCGCCACTTCCAGCACCGTGCCGCGTGCCGGCAGAACCTGGCGCAGCACCGCGGCGATGGCATCGCGATTGCGCAGGGTCGCGGGCGCGTAACGCTTGCTTCCCTCCTGCGCGGCATCGCCCGCGAGCCAGGGCACCAGTGTGTCTGCGCTCATGCCGGCTTGTCCTTGGCTTGCGCCAGCA
>DASRXY010000324.1:0-1840 GCA_035654035.1 Sphingobium sp.
GGGCCGCCGCCGCTCATCGCGCTTGCCGCGGGTGCGGTTGTCTCGTTCTTTCTACTCATGCTGCTACTCTATAGGGACGGCGTTAGCGGAAAAACAGGGCCTAGGGAGCGTTCCTTCCCGAATCGCCCCGAGAAACGCATGGCGAGAGCGCTTTGCCTGCGCGGCGCAAGCGCCTATGAGCGCCCACATGAGCGACGCAATCGATCCCCGCATCACTGATCTTGTCTCCAGCCTCGATGAAGGCCGCGCCTCGGGTATACGCCTGCGCGAGGGCGTGCTGAGCCTCGTGCTCGACGTGGGCGGCCTCGATGCCGCCGCGCGTGATGCGCTGGCCGCGCGCCTCACAGATGCGGCGAAACGCCTGCCCGAAATCGCCGACGTGCGCATCGCCATGACGGCGGAGAAGGCCGCGCGCCCGCGCATCGTGGCGGTGGGCTCGGGCAAGGGTGGCGTCGGCAAGTCGACGCTGGCGGCCAATCTCGCCGTGGCGCTCCACCGCATGGGCCGCAAGGTGGGCATGGTGGATGCGGACATTTACGGCCCCTCGCTCCCGCGCCTGCTCGCCAGCGAGGACGCGAAGCCCGAGGCGAAGGGCAAGACGCTCATTCCCGTCCCCAATGTGCACGGCATCCCGATGCTGTCCATGGGCCATCTTGCCAAGCCGGGGCAGGCGATCGCCTGGCGCGGGCCGATGGCGGGCAATGCGCTGGGCCAGCTCATCGACGCGGAGTGGCGCGATACCGAACTGCTGATCGTGGACCTGCCGCCGGGCACCGGCGACGTGCAGCTCACCATGATCCAGCGCTACAAGCCGGTGGGCGCCGTGATCGTCTCCACGCCGCAGGACCTGGCGCTGATCGACGCGGCGCGCGCGGTCAATTTCTTCGATCAGGCGCATGTCCCGGTGATCGGCATGGTCGAGAACATGGCCGGCTATGTCTGCCCGCATTGCGGCGAGGTGTCCGATCCGTTCGGCACTGGCGGCGCGGAAGCGAGCGCGGCGCAGATGGGCCTGCCGTTCCTCGGCCGCGTGCCGCTCGACATGGCGGTGCGCATCGCCTCGGACGCGGGCGCGCCGCCGGCTACGGGCGACGGTGTGACGGCCGCGCCCTTCCTCGCCATTGCGGAGCGCGTGGCACGCTGGCTGGACGAGCAGGCGGCGGGCTCCCTTGGCTGAGCCGGGCGGCAGGCGGCCTCCGGTTCGGGCGCGCATGGCGCTCGACCGGCGCCGCCTGCTCACAGGGGTGGCGGCGGGCGGGGGGCTGCTGCTCGCCTGGGCCGTCTGGCCTCGCCGCTACGATCAGCGCCCGGATACCGCCCCGGGCGAGGTGGCGCTCTCGCCCTTCGTCAAGATCGACCGCTCCGGCCAGGTCATCATCCTCTGCCCGCAGGCGGAGCTGGGTCAGGGCGTGTTCACGGTCCTCGCGCAGGTGCTGGCGGATGAGCTGGGTGCCGACTGGCGCACCGTCGCCGTGCAGCCGCCACCCCCCGGCCCGCTCTTCGCCAATACGCTGCTGGCGCGCCAATGGCTGGCGACCGAGGCGAGCCGCCTTGCCGGCAGCGCCGGCGACTGGGCGATCGGGCAATGGGCCCAGCGCGACATGCTGATGCTGACCGGCGGCTCCACTTCGGTGCCGATGTTCGCCGATGCCTTCCGTGCCGCCGGTGCCACGGCGCGCGTGTTGCTGTGCCAGGCGGCAGCGGCGCGCTGGGGCGTGGCGCCCGAGACCTGCGACATTGTCGGCGGCATCGTCAGCGACGGCACGAACCGTGCCCGCATCGGCGATCTGGCCGAGGAGGCGGCCGCCTTCACCCCGCCGCTGCAACTGCCCTACCGGCC
>DASRXY010000325.1:0-2268 GCA_035654035.1 Sphingobium sp.
CCGCCCGCGCCGGCCAGATAGACCATCATCTCCATGCCGATGGCCACCGAGAGCGCACTGGAAACGCCGGCCACGATGCCGCCGCGCACCCATTTGCGGTCGACCAGGCCCGCCAGCGTCATCGCCGTGAGCGCGAGCTGCCAGCCATGGTGATCGATGCGCAGCGGCATATACATGCCAAAGCCGATCTGCGCGCCCATGGGCAGCAATATGGCCGCCAGCCAGCCATGTCCCGCCCCGTCTCCGCCCGGATTGCCGGCAGCAGCCGGCGCCAGCCGGCGGGCGAGGAAAGCGAGGGCCAGCATGAGCGGCAGCAGCGGGAGAAGCGGCGCCACGCCCACCGCCAGCCGGTCTGCCGCGCCCGGGTCCATAAACAGGCGGAACAGGAGCATCAGCCCCGCAATGGGCAGGTCGACGAGGCGGCTCCAATGGATGTTGGCACCCTCGGGCGGGTTCATGCGGTGCTGCGAAAGGTCCCACCAGCTCTGGCCGTCCAGCCAGTCGCGCACCTGGAGGTATCGCATGTTGTCGTCGGTATCGCCGAGCGAGAACCAGTGGATCGCCGCCGAATAGCGCGAGAGATAGACGCCGGCGAGAATCAGCCAGGCGAGCACGGTCAGCCAACGCCACTCCCGCGCGCCGAACCGATCGACGGCACCGAGCAGGCCGCGCCAGTTCCAGCGGCGCATCCCGGGATTGGCGGGCGGGGACAGCATCGGCTAAGGGCTTAGCTCGGCGGAGCGAAAGCGCAACGGGGCAAATGGCGACGGGAGACGAAAGGAAATCGCCGGTGAACCGGATCGCGCGGCTGAGCGCATCGGGCCTGCATAGGCAGATCCTGCGCTATGCGGTCACAGGCGCGGGCGTGACTGCCTTGCAGGCCGCCATCTACTGGGTTCTGGCCGGACCGGCGGCGCTGCACCCGCAGATCGCCAATTTCCTCGGTTACCTCGCCGCCGTGGCGAGCGGCTATGTGCTGCACGGCCGCTTCACTTTCCAGGGCCATGGCGGGCGGGACCGGCCGGCGGCGCGTGCGGCGCGCTTCGTGGCCGTCTCGCTGCTCAGCCTGGCGCTCAATGCCTTCTGGGTGTGGCTGTGCATCGCATGGGCGCAGCTACCGGTCTGGTCGCCCATCCCGCTCATGGGGCTGGTGACGCCGGCGCTGGTGTTCCTGCTCAACCGGCAATGGGTCTTCCGCTAGAGTCGATCCGGTGGTGATTGACCGGGACTCGTTGCCGTTCCGGCCGAACCGATCCAATGCTCCTGCACTGGCTCTTTCGGATCGCCTCCAAGAACGAACCGTTGGCTCCGAGCGGATTACTGCACCGGACGATGCGCCTGGCGATGCGTCGAACCGAGCCGAACGCGCGGCCGGCTGTTAACAAAGATCATAAAAACAGCGCGTTATAGCGCGCGCCGGAACCACATCGCTCTTTCAGCCTACCGAATCACGGCCGGCAATGGCGGCGATACGCCACAAATGAAAAGGGCCGCCGGGATGACCCGGCAGCCCTCGCCAGAAATTGCGTCGCGCGACGATTACTGCGCGTTGACGGCGTTGGCAGCCATCGCGCCAGCGGCGTTCGCCATGTTGTCGGCGGCGTTGGCGGCAGCTTCAGCGGCGTTCTCAGCGGCGAAAGCGGCATCCTCGGCGGCGTTGGCGGCGTTGTTGGCCGGCTCTTCCGTCGTCGAACAAGCGGCGAGACCGAACATCGCGGCGGCGGCCAGCGAAAAAGCAATCGTCTTGGTCATGGGCAAACCCCTTATTGAATAATACCGTGCAGACGGTGCGGAAGGGGGCCCCCCCCTTATTAGCCTGCGGGCGCGATTCGTATAGTTTTGTTTCGGGCAACGCAATCCCTCGTGCACGGATCATTTACGCTGCCATGGCGAGTCGCACCATTTGACCGCCGGCCATCGCGCTGGATATGACGGCCTGATGACCGGCCAACTCGACCTTTTCCGTGCCCTTGCGGACCCGACGCGCCTGCGCATCGTCCACTTGCTGCGCGCCATGGAACTGGCCGTGGGCGAGATTGCTTTGGTGGTCGGCCAGAGCCAGCCGCGCGTCTCGCGCCATGTGCGCATCCTCGTGGAGGCCGGCCTCGTCGAGCGGCGCAAGGAAGGGAGCTGGGTGTTCCTGAGCATCGACGGCGGCGCCGCCGCGCAAGCGCTTGGCGCCTTCCTTGACGAGGCGCCGCGCTCGCCCAGCGAAGACCTGTGGGTGGAAGCGGATCTCGCGCGGCTGGCGGCTGTGCGGGCCGAACG
>DASRXY010000326.1:0-3212 GCA_035654035.1 Sphingobium sp.
GAAGTCCTCGGGGCGCGAGCCTTCCACCTGCGTCGAGGCGCCGAGCTGGTTGAGCAGATGGCCGAAGCTGTCCACATCGGCGAGGCGCGGCAGATTGCGCAGCGTCACGGGCTCGTCGGTGAGGAGAGCGGAGGGCATCAGCGTGAGTGCCGCGTTCTTCGCGCCGGAAATGGGGAGCCTGCCGGAGAGCGGCTTGCCGCCGCGAATGAGGATTCGGTCCATCGCGGTTTCTTAGCGAGCGCGGCGCGTGGCGCAAGGGATCAGACGGTTTGCCGAGCACAGCGACATGGCAAGGGGACGCGGGACGAATCGCTTTCACGGGTTAATCGAATCGAAAGCATGCCTCGTACCAGTTTGTTATCCTTCACGGGGCAATCACCGCCACGGAGAAGGACATGTTCAATTTCACGTTTGATCCCGCTGGGGGCATCCTCCGTGTGCGAGTCGTTGGCTCGTGGACCCTGCCCGAGGTGGAGCGCTATGCGCGCGAAGCAAGGGAACGGTTCATTGCTGCACGCCAGCGCGCGGGCCTTCTGCGCCTGCTGGTCGATCTCTCCGAGACGGATATATTGAGCCAGATTGTCATAGACCCGCTGGCCAAGGCCGGAATGCAATATTCGCACCCTGATGATCGGGTGGCGCTGGTGGTCAGCTCGACGCTTCTCAAGCTCCAGATGAGGCGGATGATGGGTGATGCGCCGGCGGCGATCTTCGCTTCCGCCGACGAGGCGGCGGCCTGGCTGGCGAGCAACGAGTCGGTGGTCGTTCCCGCCTGACGGGCGTGGATAAGACCTTGGCCGCGCACCGGCTGGGTCAGGCAACCAGCTCCACGTCCCAATAGAGCCAGTCGCGCCAGCTCTGGTGGAGATGGTTGGGCGGAAAGGCGCGGCCGTGCTCGAGCAGTTGCCAACTCGTCGGCCGCGCCGGCTTTTGGCGCAGTGCCATGCCGGCCTCGCGCGGCGTGCGCCCGCCTTTGCGCAGGTTGCAGGGTGAACAGGCCGTGGCGACATTCTCCCAGGTGGTACGCCCGCCTGCGCGGCGCGGCACCACATGGTCGAAGGTCAGGTCTCGCGTATTGCCGCAATATTGGCAGGCGAACCGGTCGCGCAGGAACAGGTTGAAACGCGTGAAGGCGGGATGTTCGCTCGGCCGCACATATTGCTTGAGCGCGATGACCGAGGGGATGGCCATGTGAAAGCTGGGCGAGTGCACTTCCCGATCATAGCTGGCCACGATGTCCACGCGCTCCAGGAACACTGCCTTGATCGCTGTCTGCCAGGGCCAGAGGCTGAGCGGATAATAGGATAGCGGCGTATAGTCGGCGTTGAGCACCAGCGCCGGGCAATTTTCCGGATGATGTATTCGATCGGGATGATACATGCGGCCTACTCGCCCTCATCGCTTGTCGCGCTCTGTCTGCGCAGCATGCGTGACGCGGTCATGACAAACATCCTTCAGGAGTCCTCGTCAAGGCTGCCATGATACCGGACGTCGCCATGCCACCCGATATGCCGCGCTCGGTGGTGACCCGCTTTGCGCCGAGCCCCACCGGGCGACTGCATGTCGGCCATGCCTGGTCGGCGTTGCTGGCCCATGATGTCGCGCGGGCAGCGGGCGGCCGCTTCCTGCTGCGCATCGAGGATACCGACGTGACGCGCTGCCGCGCCGAGTTCACCGATGGGATCTGCGAGGATCTGGCGTGGCTGGGCCTGCGCTGGGACGGGATGATCGTGCAGTCCACGCGCTTGGCGCATTACGATGCGGCGCTGGAGACGCTGAAGGCGAAGAACCTCGCTTATCCTTGCTTCTGCAGCCGCACGGACATTGCGCGTGAAGTGGCGGCGAGCCTGCATGCTCCCCATGGCGCGGACGGTCCGCTCTATCCGGGCACTTGCCGTTCGCTAGACGCTGCCGCCCGCGCGGCCCGGATCGCTGCCGGGGCGCCGCATAGCTGGCGGCTGGACATGCGCGCGGCCACGGCCCGGACGGGGCCGCTCTCCTGGCACGACCAAGTGGCTGGCACGGTAGCGGTGGACCCGGACGCGCTAGGCGACCTCATCCTAAAGGGCCGCGATCGGCCCGCCAGCTATCATCTTGCCGTGGTGGTGGACGATGCCGCGCAGGGCGTGACCCATGTGGTGCGCGGGCGCGACGTGTTTGCCTCGACCCATGCGCACCGCATGCTTCAGGCGCTGCTCGCCCTGCCAGTGCCGATCTATCGCCATCATGGGTTGGTCGTCGATGCGCAGGGGCGCCGCCTCGCCAAGCGCGCCGCTGGCCTTTCGCTCGCCGAATTGCGCGCAGCCGGTTGGGAAGGGCCGGTCCTGGCAGCGGACCTGCGCGCGGGGCGCTTTCCGGTTGGCATCGGCCTTGAGGGTTCCTACATGGGCCCAAACAGGAGTTGACCGTCATGGGCAATGTCGTCTTCGTCATTCTGATCGCGTTGTTCGCCATTGGTGCCGTGGTCATGCTCGTGCGCGGTATCATCGCGTTCATGCGCACGACCGAGGAAGACCTCAAGAACAGCGCCAACGGCCCCAGCCAGTCCAGCCTCAAGCAGAACCGCATGATGATGGGCCGCGTCATGTTCCAGGCGCTGGCCATCCTGATGGTCGCGCTGGTGCTGCTGCTCAACAGCGGCAACTGACGCAAGTGCCGGCGCCGACATGGTGCGCCTCAACCGCATCTACACCCGCACCGGCGACGACGGCAGCACGGGTCTGGTCGACGGGTCGCGCGCGGCCAAGGATAGCCCGCGCCTGATCGCCATCGGTGAAGTGGATGAGCTGAACAGCGCCATCGGCATCGCCGTTGCCGCGCTCGCAGGCGCGGCGGACAGCCATGGCGCATTGCTGCAATCGGTGCAGAACGATCTCTTCGATCTGGGCGCGGATCTGGCGACGCCGGGCGCGGATTTCACGCCATCCGAGATGGTGCTGCGCATCGTGCCTGAGCAGGTGGCGCGACTGGAACGCGCCATCGACGCGCTCAATGCGGATCTTGCGCCGCTGCGCAGCTTCATCCTGCCCGGCGGCGTGCCGGCGGCGGCGCACGTCCATCTCGCCCGCGCCATCGCCCGGCGGGCCGAGCGAGCAGTGATCACGGCTGGGCGGAGCGCCCCGGTTAACCCCGCCGCGCAGACTTACCTCAATCGTCTTTCGGATCTGCTGTTCGTTCTGGCCCGGGCAATCAACGCCGGCGGCGGCGCGGGT
>DASRXY010000327.1:0-19464 GCA_035654035.1 Sphingobium sp.
CGCGCTCCGGCGAGACGTGCCGCGCCGTTGAACGTGTCAAAGGAGCCACCTTCCCCGCGCAGCCGCACCCCCGGCGCTTCCCGGCCGGAGAGAGTGATGTAGCTGACCACGCCGCCAATCGCATCCGAGCCGTAAAGTGCACTCTGCTGGCCGCGCAGCACTTCGATGCGGGCGGCATCATCGGCAATGAGCGTCGCGAAATCGAATTCGCCCTGATAGGGATCGCTGACCTTGATGCCGTCGACGAAGACGAGGACGTGATTGGCCTCGCTGCCGCGAATGCGGATTTGCGTCTGGCCGCCCACCGCGCCCGCGCGGCTGACTGCGATGCCGGGCACATCGCGCAAGATATCCGAGACGATGCGCGTTTCCCGATCCGCCATGTCCTGCGCATCGATGAGCGTGATGGAACTGCCGATCAGATCGCGCTCGATCCCCCGGCCGGAGAGCGCGGCGGTGACAACGATGGCCTCGCCATTGCGGAGGGAACGGGTGTTGACCTCCTCCACCTGCGCGCGCGCCACACCAGGCAGCAGCAGGGCCACCATGCCCCCGCCCAGAAGCAGTCCTCGAGCCCGACCCGGCCTTCGTCTCATTCCCACTCCCTTTGTGACATATTGGCTCAGTGCACCGCCATGAGGACAACGGACCGTTTGCCCGGCGTCACGCGGATCCGAGGCGTGCGGCCGCCGTGCCGTCGGGAACCGGCTGGTGCATCCCCTTATTGCCGCTTACCGTCTCGATGCGGCATTATCGAGGGCCCACGAGAGCGACAGGCGATCGCACAAAATATCGCCGGACGCCCCTTGTGTGGCCAAAGAGCAACACCATCTGGAGCCGGTAAGGGAGACGCGAGCATCATGAACCTCGAAAAATTCACCGACCGCGCCAAGGGCTTTCTCCAGAGCGCGCAGACCGTTGCGATCCGGATGAACCATCAGCAGATCGCGCCCGAGCATATCCTCAAAGCCTTGCTGGAAGACGAGCAGGGCATGGCGAGCGGCCTCATCCGCGCCGCCGGCGGCGATGCCGCGCGGGCACAGAGCGAGACGGACCTGGCGCTCTCGAAGATTCCGGCTGTCTCCGGCTCGGGCGCGCAGCAGGCGCCGGGGCTCAACAACGACGCGGTGCGCGTGCTCGATCAGGCCGAGCAGATCGCCCAGAAGGCGGGTGACAGCTATGTGACGGTGGAGCGGCTGCTGGTCGCCCTCGCCCTCTCGCTCAACACCGCCGCCGGCAAGGCGCTCCAGGCCGCCAACGCCCGGCCCGAGGCGCTCAACGCCGCGATCAATGAACTGCGCAAAGGCAAGACGGCCGACACCGCTTCAGCCGAAGACCGCTATGACGCGCTCAAGAAATTCGCCCGCGACCTCACCGAATCGGCGCGCGACGGCAAGCTCGACCCCGTCATTGGCCGCGACGAGGAAATTCGCCGCACCATCCAGATTCTCGCCCGGCGCACCAAGAACAATCCAGTGCTGATCGGCGAACCGGGCGTTGGCAAGACGGCTATCGCGGAAGGCCTTGCGCTGCGTATCGCCAATGGCGACGTGCCCGATACGCTCAAGGACCGCACGCTGATGGCGCTCGACATGGGCAGCCTGATCGCGGGCGCCAAATATCGCGGCGAGTTCGAGGAGCGGCTCAAGGGCGTGCTCGACGAAGTGAAGGCCGGCGAGGGCCAGATCATCCTTTTCATCGACGAGATGCACACGCTGATCGGTGCGGGCAAATCGGAAGGGGCGATGGACGCCTCCAACCTGCTCAAGCCCGCTCTGGCGCGCGGCGAACTGCACTGCATCGGCGCAACCACGCTCGATGAGTATCGCAAATATGTGGAGAAGGACCCCGCGCTGCAGCGGCGCTTCCAGCCCGTGTTCGTGGGCGAGCCGACAGTGGAGGACACCATCTCCATCCTGCGCGGCATCAAGGAGAAATACGAGACACACCATGGCGTGCGCATCGCGGACGGCGCCATCGTCTCGGCCGCGACGCTCTCCAACCGCTACATCACCGACCGCTTTCTGCCGGACAAGGCCATCGACCTGATGGACGAAGCCGCCAGCCGCATTCGCATGGAAGTGGAGAGCAAGCCGGAGGAGATCGAAAATCTCGACCGGCGCATCATGCAACTTCAGATCGAGCGCGAGGCGCTGAAGAAGGAAAGCGACCAGGCGAGCAAGGACCGGCTCGCCGCGCTGGAGGAGGAGCTGGCCAATCTGACCGAACAATCGGCCGGGCTCACCGCGCGCTGGCAGGCTGAGAAGGACAAGATCGCCGGCGAGGCGGCCATCAAGGCGCAGCTCGACGCCGCGCGTATCCAGCTCGAGCAGGCGCAGCGCGGCGGCGAATATGCCAAGGCGGGCGAGCTGCAATATGGCACCATCCCGGCGCTGGAGAAGCAGCTCGCCGAGGCACAGTCCGCCTCGCAGGGCGCGATGCTGCGCGAGGAAGTGACCAGCGAGGACATCGCCAGTGTGGTGAGCCGCTGGACTGGCATCCCCGTCGACAAGATGATGGAAGGCGAGCGCGAGAAGCTGCTCCACATGGAGGAGGAGCTGGGCCGCCGGGTCATCGGCCAGAAGGATGCGGTGAAGGCCGTCTCCACCGCCGTGCGCCGCAGCCGCGCCGGCTTGCAGGACCCCAACCGGCCGCTCGGCAGCTTCCTGTTCCTGGGGCCCACGGGTGTGGGCAAGACCGAGCTGACCAAGGCGCTCGCCGGCTTCCTGTTCGACGATGACAGCGCGATGGTACGCATCGACATGAGCGAGTTCATGGAGAAGCACTCGGTCGCGCGGCTGATCGGCGCGCCCCCGGGCTATGTCGGCTATGAGGAAGGCGGCGTGCTCACCGAGGCTGTGCGGCGGCGCCCCTATCAGGTCGTGCTGTTCGATGAGGTGGAGAAGGCCCATGGCGACGTGTTCAACGTGCTGCTTCAGGTGCTTGACGATGGGCGCCTGACCGACGGGCAGGGCCGCACGGTGGACTTTACCAACACCATCATCGTGCTGACCTCCAACCTCGGCAGCCAGTATATCGCCGGCCTCGCCGACGATGAGCCGGTCGAGAAGGTGGAAAGCGAAGTGATGGACGTGGTGCGCGCCCATTTCCGCCCGGAATTTCTCAACCGGCTGGACGAGATCATCCTGTTCCACCGCCTGGGCCAGGAGCATATGGGGCCTATCGTGGATATTCAGGTGAGCCGGGTCGGCAAGCTGCTCAAGGACCGCAAGGTGACGCTGGACCTGACCGATGCCGCCCGTGCCTGGCTGGGCCGGGTGGGCTACGACCCGGTCTATGGCGCGCGGCCGCTCAAACGGGCGGTGCAGCGCCACCTCCAGGACCCGCTCGCCGATCTCATCCTGCGCGGCGAAGTGCCGGACGGATCGACCGTGACCATCGACGAAGGCGACGGCGCGCTCCGCTTGAGCGTCGCCTGACCGGGCCGGCTCCCGACGCGCGGGGAGACCGTGCGCCGGGAGCAGGCGTTGGCGTGGTTGGCGCAGCCTGAAGTCGGCCACTATGCGGGTGCCGGCTTTCTCTTCTGCGCTGGTGCAGCCGCGACGATGCGCGACCCTCCGTTCATTCTGAACCTGTTGAAAAGCACACCTGTGCGCGCGGCCGGCAAAGCGAGCACTTCTCCGATTGTCCGCCCGCGGCCATCGCTCGAAAACCGCAGCGTTGAGGGAGGCGGCCGCGCGCGGGCAGGCTCCATGCACCCGCCGAACTGCTTGGGGCCCTGGGTTCCTGCCTGCGCAGGCGCACAAGCATGGCCCGGTCGCGCGGACGGCCCCGACGCGCATGACGTCGATGGAGCGTCCCGGCCCCCACGCGCGAAATAAAGCCGCCACGCCATAAAGATTGGTGCCGCCGGGTCGTCCTTGCAGGCATGAGCGCGCATGTCCCCTTTCGAAAGCCCGATCCCGAGATCGCGACATTGCTGCCGGCCTCCGCGCTCCTCACGGGCCTGCCCATGGCTCAGCCCGATCCTGCGGCGCCGGAGGACGCGCTGCCGCTTGCGCCGCTCGTTCCCGTGGGCGAAATGGCACGGCACCAACAACTCGTCGATGCCGTGCGCCTGTTCGAGAGCAACGAAGCGGACCGCGCCATCGGCCTGATCGGCGCCCTGCTGGAGGTTCATCCCGGCTGGGTGGACGGCCATGTCGTGCTGGCCCAGCTCCTCTCGCAGACCGGCTCCGTCGTCGCATTCGAGCAGTTCCTGTCTGACACCGTCCGCCTGGCGGGCGATGACCTCGCGCTCGCCATTTCGTGCCTGCGCCAGCTCAGCGAAGCCGGGCGGCATCATGCGGTGATGGCACTCATCCCGGAGATGCGGCGCCGCGCGGGCGACCATCTCTTCTTCTCGCTCATGGAGGCAATCAGCGCCAGCGAGACCGGCGATCTGGCGCGAGCGGACGCACTGTTCGCGCAGGCGGAGAGCGAGGGCGGCCTGCTTTCGCTGCCGCACGTCCGTCATCTCATCCGCAAGGGCGATTCCAGCCGGGCCGCAACGCTGGCTGAGGCATTCGTCCATGCCCATCCGCGGCATCAGGGCGGCTGGGGTCTGCTTGCCACCGCCTGGCGCCTGACCGGCGACAGCCGACATAGCTGGCTGGTCGAGCGGCCGGGCATGGTACGCGCTGTCGATCTCGACATTCCGGCCGAGGCCATGACGGCGCTGGCGGCCCGACTTCGCGCACTGCATGTCGCGCGCTTCCATCCTTTCGACCAGTCGCTGCGCGGCGGCACTCAGACGGCAGGACGGCTCTTCGCGCATGAGGATGCCGAAATCCGCATGGTCCGCGCCGCCTTCCGCGCCGCCGTACGCGACCATCTCGACGCGCTGCCGCCGATCGACCCGGGCCATCCGCTACTCGGGCAGGATCGGGCGCGCTTCCATTTCTCCGATAGCTGGTCGGTGCGGCTGGTGGACGGGGGCTATCATGTCAGTCACTTCCATCCGCAGGGCACGCTCAGCTCGGCCTTCTACGTCACCTATCCGCAGGACGCCCGGCAGACCGGCCATGCCGGCTGGCTGACCATCGGCGAGCCGCCCGAATGCCTGGGCACAGGCCTGCCGCCGCTGGAAATGGTGGAGCCGCGCGTCGGCCGGCTGGTGCTCTTCCCCTCCTTCCTGTGGCACGGCACACGCCCCTTCCCCAAGGGCGAGCGCATGACCATCGCCTTCGATACGGTGCTAGGGGACTAGGCGGTCCCTGCATTCCGTCTTGTCGGCTGCCATAGCAGGGCTGCGCGCATCCAGTGCAAACCCCTCTTTTCGGCTCGTCCCCATCTGAATGCCGTAAGCGTCGAGAGGGCTTCGGCGCAGGACGGCTTTCCCGGTATTCGGAAATCAACGCAAATCAGGGCGCGTCTCACGCTGGACATGCTCCCGCGCAAGCAGGAGCCCAAGGCGGTTACGCCCCTCGGCTCCATGACGCCGCCCGCACAAAGCACAAAGCAGGCTACCATGCGAAAAGGGGCGAGCCTTGCGGCCCGCCCCTTTCCTGTTCAAATCCGATGCCGGATCAGAAGCGCGTGGTTGCCGACACCTTGAAGTAGCGGCCCATCACGCCCTTGAAGTAGGTCACGACGCCACCGCCGGCCGGCGAGGGGAAGGGCGGCTTCTGGTTGAACAGGTTCTCCGTCACGAAACGCAGCGTGAACTTGTCCTGCACGTTCACCGCCAGACCCAGGTCGACGAAGGCGACACCGTTATAGTGCGGATAGTCGTAGGTGTTCGCCGACGCATCGGGATCGACGACCGCCGGGCCGATATACTGCACCTGCGTATAGGCCATGAACGGGCCATTCTCATAAGAGAGGCTGCCGGTCGCCTTGTGCTTGGAATAGCCCACGCCACCGCGCAGCGTCGTGAGGTCGCCCACGCCGATGGTCTGCTCCAGCTTGTCGATATACTGGTAGGACAACCGCAGGCCGACCCGGCTATCCGCGCCCAGGAAAGGCGTGGGCCGCGTGTAGCTGAGCTGGCTGATGAGGCCGCGGAAGTCATAGGACGCGGCATTGCGGTAGCCGGTGCGCAGATATTCGACCTGACCGTCCGGGCCGCGATCGATCGCATCGCAGATCGGCTCGTTCGGATAATTGGTCGAGTCATAGCAGGCCGTCATGGTCTGCGTGCCGTCGATGGAGAGGATCGCATCCTTGAGCGAGATGCTCACCCAGTCAACCGACAGCGACAGGCCCGGCACGAAGCGCGGCGTGTAGATCGCACCCAGCGTCCAGCTATCCGCGATCTCGTTCTGCAGGTTCGGGTTGCCCGAGAGCGAGCTGTGCTGTGAGGCATCGACGATGTTCGACGTGAAGTTCGGCGCCAGGCCGGCCGCCGCGCAGTTCGCCTGACGCACGGCCGGGTTGGGGCCGTCGTTCAGATAGCGCGAATCGCACGGATCATCCGCGAAGGAGAAGATCTCGCTGGTCGGATTGAACAGCTCGGTCACAGCGGGAGCCCGGATGGCCCGCGTGAAGTTGCCGCGGATCGTGAGATCGGCGATCGGCTTCCAGCGGCCGCCCGCCGTCCAGGTGAGATCGCCGCCGGTCAGCGAGTTGTCAACATAGCGCGCCGCGCCATTGACCTCGAGCAGGTTGATGAACGGCACGTCCATGCTCGGCGACACAAGCGGAATGCGCAGTTCGCCGAAGATTTCGTCCGTATTATACTTGCCCGCCACCGGGTCGATCGGGATCGAGCGGCCATTCTGCTGGCGCGGCGCCGTCGGGTCATTGGGGTCAACCAGGCCATAGAAGAAGGCACCCGGATCGAAATTGGCTTCTTCCTGACGGTGCTCATAGCCGAGCGCGAAGCTCACCTCGTTGCCGCCCCAGATGTTGAACAGACCGCCCGAAACGTCCGCCGTCACAACCCACTGCTTGTTGATGGCAATGGGGTTGGCGATGGTCGTCATGTAATCGGCGACCGACTGCGGGTTCTGCTGGCCGAACGGATTGAACGGCACGCAGGTAGCGCTGATCGTGGCGATGGGCGAGTTTTCCGCATCGGCGGGGCAGCCGTTCAGCGCATTGAGGAAGTTCTGCTGCACCAGCTCGCGGCTGTTGCCGACCGTCTTCGATTCGCCGTAGTTGCCGACCACTTCCCAACGCAGCGAGCGGCCACCCACGGTAACGTCCCCATCAAGGCCGAGAACGCCGCGATAGAGTTCCACGGTGGTGGAGCCCCGGCCGGAGACGATATCGCTGTTGGCGCGGCCCAGGTAGAAATAATCCTGGCCGGGCGCCGCATCCTCATAGGCCGCGATGCTGGCGGCGATGGTCGCGCGCGCTTCCGGCGAGAGGAAGGGGTTGCTGAGCGGAATGACGAGATTGCCGCTCGGGTCGCCCGCATCCTCGAACAGGTAGCTGTTGTAGACCGGCTGAGCCCGCAGCTCGGTGCCCTTGGAGCGGGCATAGGCGAATTCGCCGAACAGACGGATGCCGTCGGTCAGCTCATAGTCGCCGCGCACATTGCCGACGAAGCGCTCGGTCTCGGTCAGCAGGTTCTGGACCGGCAGCAGGCTGAAACCGTCTCCGCCCGATGAGTTCACCACACTGCCGGAAAGCTCGCCGAAATCGATGGGGACGAGGTTGCCCTGCGCATCGAAGCGCAGTGCCTGACCGGCACCGTTCGCGACTTCACCGCCGAACATCGGAATGAAATCATCCACCAGCGGAATGCCATATTGCGACATGATCGGAATACGACGGTTGGTGATGAGCTGGTTGCTGTAGGGATAATCGGGGTCCGACGGCGCGACGAAGAAGCGGCCTTCCGCCGTCACGGCGCGGTCGGTGTAGAGCAGGCCGCCGCTCTTGGTATATTCGGCGGCGACCAGGATGTTGCCGCGGCCATCGCCGAAGCTGGTGCCGGCGAGGCCGGAGAAGCGATATTCCGGCGCGTCGCCCTGTTCGGAGATGCCATATTGCGCCTCCAGCTTCACGCCCTGGAACTGATCCTTGAGGATGATGTTGACAGTGCCGGCAATAGCATCCGAGCCGTAAACCGGCGCGCCGCCCACCGCGATGGTCTCGATGCGATCGACCAGCAGCGAGGGAATGGTGTTGAGGTCGACCTGCGAGCCGGCGTCCACCGGGCCGAAGATCGACGCGGTGTTGGAGCTGACATAGCGGCGGCCGTTGACGAGCGTCAGCGTGCGCTGCGTGCCCAGACCGAACATGTCGACGAAGGTCTGGCCCGCACCGAAGCTGCCGGCCTGCGTGCCGACCGGGTTGGCCGAAGGCGCGAAGGTCGGGAGAGCGCCGAGCGCGCTGCCGACATTGGTGAGGCCCAGATTCTCGATATTGTCCGACCCGACCGTGACGGTGGGCAGCGGCGTTTCGAGAGTCGACTTGGCAATGCGCGAGCCGGTGACGATGATGACGTCGTCACCCTCGGCGGCGGGCTGGTCCTGCGCTGCGGCCGGGGCGCCGAGCGCCAGGGCAGCGGCCGATGCGCTCAGCAAGGCCAGTGCGCGCAGGGCGCCGCAGGCCGACGAACGTTCAAATGACTTCATGATTGGGACTCCCTCGAAACGCGACGAAGGATCCCGCGTCGGATGCCGGGATTTCCTTCGTGTGATGCACAAATTTTTAGGGGGCTTACGTTCGTGTAAAGTCCGTGGTTCCCAGACAAACCGCTGTTCGTTAACGAGTTGTGGCAATTCAGTCACATGTATCGGGGATGCATGACATCGTCAGAAATGAGCAAATTTGCCATTTCATTTCGAATTATCGACCATTCCCGTATTTAAATTACAGATACAGCCGGTAGGACGATGTTTCAGGCCAATGAACGCGGGAAGCCGGTGCTGGTACACGGGACATCGCTCGTTCTGCTGCAGGCGCGAATTTTTACATATTGCATCGCAACAAAATTGAGACCGCCTTACGTTTACGTAAGAATCTTACTTAACTCTGCCCAGTGGCGCCAACAAATGTCGCGGGGTCGATCCGGGCGTCTTCCCACTTCATGGACCAGTGGAGATGCGGCCCGCTGGCCCGACCGGTCGCGCCGATGAGGCCGAGCGGCTGGCCCTGCTTCACAACATCGCCCTGCTTCACAAGCAGACGCTGGCTGTGGAGGAAGGCGCTGTTGAGGCCCATGCCATGATCGAGCATCAGCAGATTGCCTTCCAGCGTGAACGGCTCGTCCGCCGCCAGTGTCACCACGCCATCGGCCGGCGCCACATAGGTCGTGCCGGCGCGGCCCGCGATGTCCATGCCGCTATGATAGCTGCCCGGCGTGCCCTGATAGACGCGCTGTGCCCCGAAGAGCCCTGAGACACGCGCCTTGACCGGCCAGATGAAGCGCTGCCGCCAGCCTTCGCTCTGCGTATAGATGGCGCGTGCGGCGGCGATTCGCTCCAGTTCGGCGGCGCGGCGGCGCTGATACTCCTCGCTGGTCTTCGCCCCGCCCAGCAGTGGCGCATTAACCTGCTCGATCCGCCAGTCGCCGGGCGCCACGACCAGCCGCTGCTCGATATGCCGGTCGTCATACATTTCCGCCTTCAGCACTGCCTCGGGGCCCGCATCGCGATCGAACGCGATGATGAAGCGCCCGTCCACCGCGAAATCGATGCGCCGGTCGCCGAACATCAGCATCATGATCCCGTCCGGCACCGTACCGAGCAGCGCCGCGCCCTGCCGGGCGGGTCCGCTCAGGCGAAACGGGTCGGGATCATCGTGCTGGGCGCCGGCGCGGCCGGCCAAGGGGAGGAGAAGCAGGCCCGAAACGAGGGCCCGGCGGGAAACCGTCATGACCATGGCCCAAGCATGGGCATCCTCGCCGCGCGATGCAAGCCGCGCCGGCCCCCAACGCGGCAGACGGAGTGACCGGCGCCCCGTGGGACGGCGCATGGCTGCTCTGGGCTCCTGCTCGCGCAGGCGGCACCAAGCCATCGCTCACGCCAAACGGATCGCCTTTAGCTCTCGCCGAACAGATCGGACTGGCCCGGCACGGGGCTCGCCGGCTTGCGTCGGGGCGGAGCGGGCGACGCAGGCGGAGGGCTGGCCGGACTGGCGCCGCCAATGGTCGCGCCTACCTCGCCATCGCGGAACTTGAGCATCACCTCTCCGGCGTCGCGCGCCTGCGCGGCGCTGCGTATTAGCCGGTCGCCCGCCATGACGCGGGCAAAGCCGCGCGTCAGCGGCGCATCCGGATCGAGCGACTGGGCGAGACGCCACAGCGTCGTCAGTTGCGCGCGCGATTCGGCGAGGCGCCGCTCGACCAGCATGGGCGAGAGGCGCACACGCGCGAGCCGCTCCCGTCCGCGTTCCACCTGCGCGCGCAGCAGCGCCGGACGCAACGCGCCGGACACATCCGAAAGCTCGTGGCGGGCCTGGACGAGTCGATGGGAGAGGCCCCGCCGCAGCCGTTCACCCAGATCGTCGGCGCGCTGCCGGGCCGGCGCCAGCAACATGTCCGCACGCGGCATCAGCCGCCGCTGTGCCTCCAGCCGTTCACGCGCGCGCTCCATGCCGCGCGCCACGCAGCGGCTCATACGCGCCTGATATTCTGCCACCTGCGCCAGCAATTCGGCACGCACCGGGACCGCCATCTCGGCGGCGGCAGTGGGCGTGGGCGCGCGCAGATCCGCCGCAAAATCGCACAGCGTCGTGTCCGTCTCGTGCCCGACGGCGGAAATGACTGGAATGGCTGAATCCGCGACCGCACGCACCACCACTTCCTCGTTGAAGGCCCATAGATCCTCGATCGAGCCGCCGCCACGCGCCACGATGAGCACATCCGGCCGAGGCACGGGACCGCCGGGTGCGATCGCGCCGAAACCGCGTACGGCGCGCGCGATCTGCGCCGCCGCGCCCTCGCCCTGCACCAGCACGGGCCAGAGCAGCACATGGCTGGGGAAGCGATCGGCCAGGCGGTGGAGAATGTCGCGAATCACCGCGCCGGTGGGCGAGGTGACAACGCCGATCACGCGCGGCAGCACGGGAATCGGCCGGCGCCGGGCGGGATCGAATAGACCCTCGGCCGCCAGCTTGGCCTTGAGGCGCTCGAACAGCTGCATGAGCGCGCCTTCGCCGGCCAGCTCCATGCTCTCGATGACGATCTGATATTTGGAGCGGCCGGGATAGGTAGTGAGCCGGCCGGTCGCCACCACTTCCACGCCATCCTGCGCGGCGAACGCGAGACGCCCGGCCGTGCCTTTCCACATCACGCCGTCGATCACGGCGCCATCATCCTTGAGGCACAGATAGACATGGCCCGAGGCGGCGCGCTTGAAGCCGGAGATTTCGCCGCGCACGCGCACATGGCCGAAGCGGTCCTCCACGGTGCGCTTGAGCAGGCCGGAAAGCTCCGAGACGCTGAGCGGCGCGAGATTGTCCCCCTGCCGCTCCTGCGCTAACAGGCGGCCGGACATCTCTGCATCATCGAAAGAATTCTCGGCCATGAACATCCTTCTGCTGGGCGGCGGCGGTCGCGAACATGCCCTCGCCTGGAAGCTGGCGCAATCGCCGCGCTGCACCACGCTTTATGCCAGCCCCGGCAATCCGGGAATAGCGCAGGCAGCGACGCTGGTCGATCTGGACCTGGCCGATCACGCTGCCGTCACAGCCTTCTGCGCAGAGAAGGCCATCGGCCTCGTCGTGGTCGGACCCGAAGCGCCGCTGGTGGATGGCATCGCCGATTCCCTGCGGGCGGCCGGCGTGCCGGTGTTCGGCCCCGGCAAGGCCGCCGCGCAGCTCGAAGGTTCCAAGGGCTACACCAAGGACCTGTGCGCGCAGGCAAACATCCCCACCGCCGGTTATGTGCGCTGCACCAGCCGGGCGGACGCACTGGCGGCATTGGCCGACTTCGGCCTGCCCGTGGTCATCAAGGCGGACGGCCTTGCCGCCGGCAAGGGCGTCATCATTGCCCAGACGCGAGACGAGGCGGAAGCGGCCATCGCCGAGATGTTCGGCGGTGGCTTCGGCGCCTCGGGCGCGGAAGTGGTCATCGAGGAATTCCTGACCGGCGAGGAAGCGAGCTTCTTCGCGCTTACGGACGGCAGCGCGGTCATGGCCTTCGGCTCTGCGCAGGACCACAAGCGCGTGGGCGACGGCGACACCGGCCCTAATACCGGCGGCATGGGTGCCTACAGCCCTGCGACGGTGCTGACCCCGGCGCTGGAGGCCCGGGTAATGGACGAGATCATCCGGCCGACGGTGGCGGCCATGGCGGCGCGCGGCACGCCCTATTCCGGCGTGCTGTTCGCGGGCCTCATGCTGACCGAGGCGGGACCCCAGCTCATCGAATATAATTGCCGCTTCGGCGACCCGGAATGCCAGGTGCTGATGCTGCGGCTGGAGAGCGACCTGGTGGACCTGCTGCTGGCCGTGGCGCAGGGCACGCTGTCCCAAGCCGCCCCGCCCGTACTGGCGGACAAGGTGGCGCTGACCGTGGTGATGGCAGCGAAGGGCTATCCCGGCACACCGGAAAAAGGCGCGCCCATCACGCTGCCGCAGGATAGCGCGGATGCCCTGGTCTTCCATGCCGGAACGGCGCTGCGCGACGGCACGCTCGTCGCCAACGGCGGCCGGGTGCTGAGCGTGACGGCGCGTGGCGAGAGCGTGACGCAGGCGCAAGCCGCAGCCTATGCGCTGGTCGATCGCATCGTCTTCCCCGGCGGCTTCTGCCGGCGCGACATCGGCTGGCGCGAAGTGGCGCGCGAGGCCGGCACGGAGGCTTGAAGACCCAGCCGTGGACGCCGCCGCTCCACTGATCGCCCGCCTGCACGAGGACCTCAAGACCGCCATGCGCGCGCGGGCGAGCGAGGAGACGGCTGTGCTGCGCGCGTTGCTCGGCGCGCTGGACAATGCGCAGGCCGTGCCGCTCGACCCTGACCACAAGCCGGCCGAGATGCGCCGCTTCGGCGACGGCTCGGCCGAAGTGTCGCGGCGGGTGCTAAACACCCGCGATGTCGATGCGCTACTGGCGCGTGAGGCGGAGGAGCGCGATCAGGCCGCCGGCGAAATGGAGCGGCTCCGCCAGACCGAACGTGCCGCCGCCCTGAGGGCGGAAGCCGCCATCGTGCGGCGCTATCGCCCGTCCGCCATCTGACCTCGCACCCGAAAGCTTTACGGCCTCTCAATATGTTGCCTCCAATAAGGAGCGCAGGAGAGGAGCCAGACATTGGCCGTCAAAGTGTCACCACAGCTGCATGAGGCGCTCGCGCTCTACGCCGAGCTGGAACAGGCCGTCATTTCCGCCGGCCGCCGATCCGATCCGGGCCGCAAGCTCGACCTGGTCCGCGCGCGCCGCAAATTCGCCGAGCAACTCGGCCGCATCGGTATTCTCATCGTCCAGGACCGGCAGCTCGCCGCCACACCGGACATCCAGAAGGCGATGAACAAGCACTTCACGACCTTCCGTTATGCGCTGGGCCAGCATCAGGCCGACTGGCCGGCCGTGCGCATCGACGAGGACCCGGAAGGCTATGCCCGGTCCGCCTGGGAGGCCTATTACAAGTCCGACCAGTTCTGGGAATGGTGCCTCGCCAATCTGGAGGTCCACCCTCCCATCACCACGCGGCCGGACCGAATCGTGTCGCGCGACGGGCCGCGTTACCGGGCGGAGTGACGCTCGCCTACATAGCCCCCGTCAATAAAGCCCTCTATGGGACTACGGGGATTCGGATTTGGCTTGGCGGGCCCTCGGTCCGAAACGGCACTCAGTCCTGCGCCGCTGTCACCAGCAGCTTGTCGATCTTGCGACCGTCCATGTCGACGATCTCGAAGCGCCAGCCCTGTTCGCTGAAATGATCGCCCTCCTGGGGCAAGCGGCGCATTACCGCGAGCGCGAAGCCGGCGACGGTGGCATAGTCGCGCTCTTCGTCCAACGCGATTTCGAGGCGGTCGGCCAGCGCGTCGATGGGCATCTGCCCGGAGACGAGCAGCGAGCCATCGTCGCGCTCGACCACCAGCGGATCGTCATAATCATCCATCACCGAGCCGAACTCGCCGGCAATGGACGCAAGCAGGTCCGCCGGGGTCACGATCCCCTCGAAATGCCCATATTCGTCATGGACCATCAGCATGGGCACTTCGGCCTCGCGCAGCACCTTGAGCGCATCCATGGCGTCCACCTGATCGGGCACGATGGCGGCCGGGCGCATCAGTGCGCGCGGATCGAGTGGTTCGCCCCGCGAAAGGGCGGCCACCACATCGCGCGCCTGGACGATGCCGATGATCTCCTCCACGCGGCCCTGGGCCACGGGCAGACGCGTGTGCTGCATTTCGGCCAGGCGGGCGCGCAGATCCTCGGGCGCGGCGTCGGCGTCGATCCAGTCCACTTCGTTGCGCGGCGTCATCACTTCGCGCACTGGCCGGTCGGCCAGCCGCACCACGCCAGAAATGATCGCCCGCTCGCTCTCCTCGATCACGCCCTGGCGCGTGGCTTCCGCGACAATGAGCTGCAATTCCTCCGCCGTCACATGATGCGGCGATTCGCCCTTCACGCGGAACAGGCGGAAGATGAGCGCGCTCGATCGCTCCAGCAGCCACACCAGCGGCGCCGTCACGCGCGCGAGCAGCACCATCGGCGGTGCGGTGAGCACCGCCAGCGGCTCGGGATTGCGCAGCGCATATTGCTTGGGCACCAGCTCGCCGATGATGAGCGAGACATAGGTGGTGAGGACGATCGCCGCGCCGAAGCCCAGCGTGCGCGCCGTTTCCATCGAAAAACCGAGTACGCGCAACGCATCGCCGGCCGGGCCGCCCAGCTTCTCGCCGGAGAAGGCGCCAGCCAGCACCGAGATGCCAGTGATGCCAATCTGGACCGTAGAGAGGAACCGCCCCGGGTCCGCGCTCAGGTCCAGCGCCGCCTGCGCGCCCCGCCGCCCCGCCTTGGCCATGGCCTGCAGGCGCGGCTGACGGGCCGAGACGATGGCCAGCTCCGACATGGCAAAAAGGCCGTTGAGCGCGATGAGGGCCAGCACGATCAGCAGATCGAACCAGGGGAATGCGGGCATGAGAGCAGGGCTGGGCATGAGTGTGCGCGCCCTTCTGCCCGCTTTCGGCCCATCCGACAACTGGTAGTGCGCGCGGCGGCGGCCACGTGCCGTTCAGGGAGCCTTCAGCCAGCGCATGCGTTCCATCCCTGGCCCTACCTCCGGGCTTCAAAAATATGGGAGAAGACACGTGAGCAAAACTCGACGCACCTCCGCCGTGCTGGCCGTGCTGACATCGACCATCGTCCTCGCCGGCTGCGTCACCAACCCCGAAACCGGCAATCAGCGCATCTCTCGAGCGGGCATCGGCGCCATCGGCGGCGCGCTGGGCGGCTATCTGCTGGGCGACGTGATCGGCGGCCGCAACGATCGCACCGAGAAGATCGTGGGCGCGGGCATCGGCGCCATCGCCGGCGCGGGCGTGGGCTATTATATGGATGAGCAGGAGAAGAAGCTGCGCGCGCAGACCGCCGGCACCGGCGTGGACGTGGTGCGCGAGGGTGACGAACTGCTGCTGCGCATGCCCTCCGGCATTACCTTCGGCACCGATCAGGCGTCGATCCAGCCGCAATTCTACCCGACGCTCAATCAGGTCGCCGACACGCTCAAGCAATATCCCAAGACTGCGATCGACGTGCTGGGCCATACCGATTCGACCGGCAGCGAGAGCTACAACCAAGCCCTTTCCGAGCGCCGCGCGCGCAGCGTGGCCGATTATCTGACGGCGCAGGGCGTGCAGAGCGTGCGCGTCGCCACGCGCGGCTATGGCGAGATGCAGCCCATCGCCAGCAACGAAACGGAAAGTGGCCGCGCGCAGAACCGGCGCGTGGAAATCCGGATCACGCCGGCCGTAGAGGGCTGAGCCGTCCTGTAGAGCAGCGTGCGGGCGTGGTGGCGGCGTTGGACGCTGGCCATGTCCGCCACTCCGCACGGGCCATTTCCCCTTCATCCGACGCTGCGTTGGGGGGATGGCCTTGGCGGGTTCGGCCTGCGTCGACGAACAGCGGCATGACACCCGGCCGCCCCACGCGAAACTTCCGTATAAGATTGTTCTCCATCTCCCCCCTTTGTGCCGAGCCTGCCTCTTCTCCCCTGGAGATGAAGAAAGGAGGGCGCTTGGACCGACACGAGGCGAACGGCGTTAGGGATGAAAGCGGTCTTTGCGGATGGAACTCACGACCAGCGAGACCTCGACGCCTTTAGAAAAGCTGGCTCCCACGTAGGCCGTCGACCACGAACTGCACCGCCAGCGCGGCGAGGATGACGCCGAGCACACGCGTGACGACCGCCTCTACTTGCTGACCCACCAGTCGCATGAGCGGGCCAATGGCCAGCAGAGCGGCGCCGAGCAGCATCAGGTTGGCAAGCAGCGCGGCAAGCACCAGCAGATTGGCCTCCATGCCTTGCGCACGGGCCATAAGCAGCATGACGGTGGCGATGGACCCGGGGCCGGCGATCATCGGCATGGCCATGGGGAAGATGGCGACATCCTCCACCTCGGGCGTCTCGCGGATCTTCTGGAGTCGGTCCTCGCGGCGCTGGGTGCGCTTCTCGAACACCATTTCCATGGCGATGAAGAAGAGCATGATGCCGCCCGCGATGCGGAAGCTGTCGAGATCGATGCCCAGCATGGCAAGCAGCGGTTCGCCGACCCAGGCGAAGCCAAGCAGGATGAGCGTGGCGGCCACGACGGCGCGGATCGCCATCGACCGGCGCTGCTGCGGCGTCGCCTCGCCGGTGAGGCCGTAGAAGATCGGCGCGCAGCCCGGCGGATCGATGACCACGAAGAACGAGACGAAAGCCGAGAGGAACAGCTCGATCATGGCGCGCCGGGGGCGAAGCGGTCGTCGAGCAGAATGAGGTCCGCGCCGCTGTAGCGAGTGGCGACGGTGAGCGCGCGGGCGCCGTCCGGCTTGCTCTCCCATTGCCAGCGCAGCGTGCCGTCCGGCGATTGGCCGACGCCGCTCGCGGGCGGTGGATTGGCGATGCGGACGATGGGAAGCTGCGCGCGCCAGCCGCGCCGGAGGTCGTCGCGCGGATCGTCGGTGCGCAGGCTGCTGCCCGGCCCGGCCGGCGCTGGACAATCGGCGACCTTGCCCTCCACGCTTTCGTCGGCATCGCGCGTCGGCGGAGGCGTCATCCAGTCCAGCAGCCATTTGTAGCTGCCGTCCTTCTGCTGGCGCCAGAGCGTCGCATAGCCGTCCACGCCGCCGTCCGGCCGCGCGATGTGGCCGAGCGCAACACCATAGCTGCCGTCGCAGGACAGGAACACGCGATCGGCCGTGCCGCCGGCCAATCGCGCGGGCGCGCGCTTCTTGAGCCAGTTCGGCGCGTTGACGATGCCGGGCACGAACAGGACCGCGTCCTTGTCCGCGGTCTGGCGCAGGCCGGCCTGCGCGCCCTCTTCCCGCATCAGCTTGGCGCGAGCGATCTCGGCGGCGACGACCGCGCTCGGGTCCGCGCTGGAGATCCGCGCTAGGCCCGGTCCGGTGCGGCTCAGTGGACCGTCACGCGGCTGCGCGCCCGCCGCGCTCGCACCCGCGAGAAGCGCGAGCAGAGCAAGGCGGACGGCAGCGGCTGTCAAAGCCCGGCGGGTGCGGGCAGGCCGGCGCGGGCGTGCGCGGCGACCAGCGTGTTGCGCAGCAGGACGGCGATGGTCATGGGGCCGACGCCGCCCGGCACCGGCGTAATCGCGCCGCAATGCGCAATGGCCTCGGCTGTCGCGACATCGCCCACAATCTTGGACTTGCCTTCTTCGTCCGCCGGCACGCGGTTGATGCCCACGTCGATGACCGTGGCGCCGGGCTTGATCCAGCTCCCCTTCACCATCTCGGGGCGGCCGACCGCTGCCACCACGATGTCGGCGCGGTGGACAACGCTCGCCAGTTCATGCGTGCGGCTGTGTGCGATGGTGACGGTGCAGCTCTCGCCGAGCAGCAGCGCTGCCATGGGCTTGCCGACGATGTTGGAGCGGCCGATGACCACGGCTTCCTTGCCGGAGAGGTCGCCCAGCTCGTCCTTGAGCAGCATCAGGCAGCCGAGCGGCGTGCAAGGCACCAGCGCGGTGGGATCGCCCACCGCGAGCTTGCCGGCATTGACGACATGGAAGCCGTCGACATCCTTGGCCGGATCGATCTTGGCGATGACCGCCGCATCGTCGAGATGCTTGGGGAGCGGGAGCTGCACCAGAATGCCGTCGACGCTAGGGTCGCCGTTCAGCTCCTCGACCAGTTCCAGCAGCTCTTCCTGGCTGATGGTAGCGGGGCGCTTGAACTCCAGACTCTCCATGCCGACTTCGACCGTAGCCTTGCCCTTGGAGCGCACATAGACGCTGCTCGCCGGGTCCTCGCCGACCAGCACCACGGCCAGACCCGGCTTGCGCCCGGCCTTCGCCACGAAATCCTCAACGCCCTTCGCCACGCGCCCACGCAGCTTCTCCGCGAAGGCCTTGCCGTCGATCGTCTTGCCCAAAGTCATGTCTCGTTCCGCTCCTTACTGGCGATCTCGTCCAGTTGATTTTCGGTCGCTGGCGTGCAGTCCAGAATCCGCAGGCGCTTTAGCCTGTTGGTATCGCCTGTCTCCAGCAAAATCGACGAGGGTGCGATGCGCAGCGCCTTGGCCAGCAACGCAATGAGCGCCGCATTGGCGCGGCCCTTGTCGGGTGGCGCGGTGACGCTCGCCTGAAGCCAGCGACTGCCCTGCGCGTCTGTGAACAGGCCGCCAATGCGGGCGCGTGCGGCCCTGGGCGTCAGGCGAAGGGCGAGCAGCAGGTCGGCGCCGTCCCGGCGGAGCGGCATGGCGCCCGCCCCCCGCTAGAGCAGCGAGCGCGCGATGCCGGGCAGCACCGCCTGCTGCAGGATGATGATGATGATGAGCACGACCATCGGCGAGAGATCGAGCGCGCCGAGATCGGGCATGATCCGGCGGATCGGGCGGTAGAGCGGCTCGGTCAGCCGATCGAGCGCGATCCAGATGCTGCGGATGATCTCGTTGCTGGTGTTGATGACGTTGAAGGCAATGAGCCAGCTCAGGATCGCCTGCACGATGATGATCCACCATGCGACATTGAGGAGGATGAACATCGTTTCGATGAGCGCGACGGCCATGATTGTTCCTGTGCCTGTGTAGGGAAGAGAGAGTCTAGCGCAGCTAATACACCTGCGACAAGTCCGCATATCCCTCTCCCGCCGGCGGGAGAGGAGAAGGCACCTACATCCGCACCAGCGTGCCGGCGCCGCGCCGGGTGAACACTTCCAGCAGCATGACATGCGGCACCCGCCCGTCGAGGATCACCGCCGCCTCCACGCCGCCCTGCACGGCCTTCACGCAGGTCTCTACCTTGGGGATCATGCCGCCGGAGATGGTCTCGTCCGCCACCAGCGCCTCGATCCGCGCGGGATCGAGGTCGGACAGCAGGGCCTTGTCCTTGCCGAGCACGCCCGGGACGTCGGTCAGCAGGAAGAAGCGCTTGGCCCTGAGTTCGGCGGCAATGGCGCCGGCCATG
>DASRXY010000328.1:0-3670 GCA_035654035.1 Sphingobium sp.
TCCAGCCCCAGCGAGCGCGCCATGTCGATGATCGCGCGGACGATGATGCGGTCGCGCCCGGTGCCGGTGATGTCGCGTACGATGCCGCTGTCGATCTTGAGATAATCAACCGGCAGCGACTTGAGATAGGCCAGGCTCGAATAACCGGTGCCGAAATCGTCGATAGCAACGGCGAGGCCGGCCTGACGCACCTGGCCCAGCAAAGTCGCGGCTGCATCGAGGTCCTCGACCAGCCCGCTCTCGGTCAGTTCCACGGTGAGGCGATCACGCGCCACGCCGGAGTCGTCGATGAGCCGCAGCAGGCCCGAGAGGAAATCGGGCTCGGCGATGTCCGCGGCGGTGATGTTGATCGAGAGGCGCAGATGTGCCAGCGCCTCCGGCCAGCGCGCGGCCTCGGCCAGTGCGCGGGCATGGATATGGTCCGAGAGCGGCAGCATGAAATCGGAGCGGTCGGCAAGTGCGAAGAGCACGCCGGCGCCGATCTCGCCATATTGCGGGTGCTGCCAGCGCGCGAGCGCCTCCACTCCCACCATGCCATCGTCTGCCATGGCGTATTGTGGTTGGAACAGGAGCTGGATCTGTCCGTCGTCGAGTGCATGGCGCAAGTCGTTCTGGAGCTGATCATCGTCGAAGATGCGGCTGGCATCATCCGCCATCTTGATGCGGATTCCACCCTGCGCGCCGCCTCGGCGGGCATCGGCAAGCGCGGCGCTGGCGCGGCGCAGCAATCGCTCGGCGCCGTTCCCGTCACCCGCGGCAATGCCGCAACGCCCTGTCAGGCGAATGAGAAAGTCGCCCGCGTTGAACGGCCGGCCGATCTCCGCGATCAGCTCGCGCGCCAGCAGCCCCCCGCGCTCGACCAGCGCCTGCTCCCCGTCTGGATCGCTGGTCAGCGCCACGAGGAATTCAGTGCCGGTCACGCGCGCAACCAGCGTGCCACGTCCGCCCATCGCATCGACCAGCCGCGTGAGCCGCGCCGCCACGCGCGCGAGCATGGCATCGCCCACCAGCCGGCCATAGGCGGCGTTCACGCGGTCGAACTCGCCCAGGCCGACGAGCAGCGCCACGGCCTTGCACCCTTCCTCGCGCATCGTTTCCAGCCAGCGCAGCGCGCCCTGACGGTTGACGAGCCCAGTCATGGGGTCGCGGTCGCGCGGATTGGCGCGGCGCCCTCCGGCCAGTTCCTCCACTTCGCCGCTGAAGCCTTTGGGATCGGGGTAGAGATGCTGCACCAGCCGCCGCTCGGGCTGGCTGGGCAGCGAGAGCGCGAAGGCGGCGGGCATGAGGTCGTCCATCGCGTGGCGAATGGCAGCGATGGCGCCGGCGCGGTCCGGCTTGTCGAGCGCGCGGACCAGATCGCTGATCGTCCAGCGGCTGTGATCCACCCCTGGCGCCGCGGCGCCCAGCAACTCGGCCAGTGCGGGGCTGATTGAAAGCACGCGCTCGCCGCTGTTCCAGCGCCAGAACATGGCATCGCTGCGCTGCACGGCATGCCGGTTGCGCGCGGCCGCCAGGCTGCCGATGAGCCGCTCGGCTAGCTTGTCCGCCGCCAGCAGCGCCACGCGCAGCCGCTCGGCATTCACCGGTCCGTCGAGCATATGGGTGACGCCCCGGCCGATCAGCCCGGCGGCGTGCGGCGCGCCGGCATCGTCGACCAGCGCCAGCATGGCCCCGCCCGAGGCTTCCACAGCCTCGCGCAGGCTGTCGATCATGGCGCCAGCTTCCTCCGCGTCCGTCCCGCGCAGATCGATGAGCGCGGTGCGCGCGAGGCTGCCCAGATAGCGGCTCTCGGCCCGTTCGCGCCGGCGCGCCGCCACAGGCATCCAGCCCAGGCTGGCGGCCAGACGGGTCAGTGCATCGCGTTCCAGCGGCGAAAGGATGAACAGCGGCAGGCCATCGGATGATCCCGATGGGTCAGAGTCCGACATCTCCTGCCGTCCGGATGTCATGGCTGGCACCTTGTCCACTTGGCCAGCTTCTCCATTTTACGACGCCCGAATGGTTGCCGCGGTTGCGGTTGCCACCCGCATGGCCTAGCTAATGGGCATGGCGATGGCAACCGCAACCAACCCCCTCTCGGCCCCCGGCATGCGGGACGGCCATGGGCGTCTCATCGATTATCTGCGGATTTCGGTGACGGACCGTTGCGACCTGCGCTGTCGCTACTGCATGAGCGAGAAAATGCAGTTCCTGCCGCGTCGCGAAGTGCTGACGCTGGAAGAGATTGCGGTGATCGCGGATCGCTTTATCGCGCGCGGCGTGCGCCGCATCCGCCTTTCCGGGGGCGAGCCGCTGGTGCGGCGGGATTTCGGCGATCTGGCGCGCGCGCTGGGCCGTCATGTGAAGGACGGCAGCCTGCGGGAGCTGACTCTCACCACCAATGGCACGCGCCTGGCCGAGCACGCCGATATGCTGGTCGATGCCGGCATGCGGCGCATCAATGTGAGCATGGACAGCCTCGATCCTGAGACGTTCGCCTATGTGACGCGCGGCGGCGATCTGGCGCAGGTGCAGGCCGGCATTGCCGCGGCCAGCGCGGCGGGCCTCAGGATCAAGATCAACATGGTGGCGCTGCGCGGCGTCAATGAGCGCGATGTTCTGCCCATGCTGGAATGGTGCGCCGCGCACGGCCACGACCTGACGCTGATCGAGACCATGCCGCTGGGCGAGGTCGCTGAGGACCGCTCGGACCGCTTCCTCCCCCTCCAGGAGGCCATCGCGCCCATCCGCGCGCGCTATGCGCTGGCGCCGCTTGCCGAGCGCACGGGCGGCCCGGCCCGCTATTTCGCTCCCGTGGGGCTGGAGGGCACCCGGCTCGGCCTCATCACGCCGCTCTCGGAGAATTTCTGTGCCGGCTGCAACCGGATGCGACTCACCTGCCAGGGCCGCATCTATATGTGCCTGGGCCATGAGGATCATATCGATCTCAAGGCCGCCTTCCGGGAGAAGGGCGTGGATGGCATCGACGCGCTGCTCGACCGGGCGCTGGCCACCAAGCCCAAGGCGCACGATTTCAGCGTGCAGGCCGGTGCGGCTCCCGCGACACGGCGCCACATGAGCGTCACGGGGGGCTGAACGCGGTGGATCGCAAGCCGGCGCTGGTCGCCTCGCCCACGCCCCAGGCGCAGGAAGCCGCACAGCGCCTCCGGGCCGTCCACAGCTTCGTCGAGCTGAACGAGGCGGACATGGTCATTGCCCTGGGCGGCGACGGCTTCATGCTTCAGACGCTTCACGCCATGCTGGAGACGCGCCGGCTCCTCCCCGTCTTCGGCATGAACCTGGGCACGGTCGGCTTCCTCATGAACGACTGGAGCCTGGAGGGCCTCTCGCACCGGCTCAACCGGGCACGCACCATCAAGGTCAATCCGCTCAGCATGCGTACCACCACGGTCGATGGCGAAACATCCGTGCTCCCGGCCATCAATGAGGTCTCGCTGCTGCGCGAGACACGCCAGACCGCGTGGATCGAGGTGTCTGTTGACGAACGGATCGTCATCCCGGAACTGGTGTGCGATGGCGCACTGGTCGCCACGCCGGCCGGCTCCACGGCCTATAATCTCTCCGCGCAGGGCCCCATCCTGCCGCTCGGCTCGGGGCTGGTGGCCCTCACGCCCATCTCGCCCTTCCGGCCGCGGCGCTGGCGCGGCGCCATTCTGCCCGAGCTCAGCCG
>DASRXY010000329.1:0-3930 GCA_035654035.1 Sphingobium sp.
CCGCTCGGTGCCCTCGACGAGCGCCGGCATCTGATCGACCGTGAGGCCTGTGGCGGCGAGCAACTCGGGTGACCAGCGCCGGCTAGCGACGTCCAGCCACAGCGTGCCGGCACTGTCCGACAGATCGGAGACCCTATCGCCGGTCATCTTGAGGCGCACATAATCCTTGGGCAGCAGCACTGTGCGCACGGCCTCGAACACCGCCGGCTCATGCTTGCGCACCCAGGCGAGCTTGGGCGCGGTGAAGCCGGGCATCACGATATTGCCGCCCACGCTACGGAACAGCGGGCTCGCCGCCTCCAGTTCCGCACATTCGGCCTGGCTGCGCCCGTCGTTCCACAGAATAGCGGGGCGCAGCGGCCGGTCGTCCGCGCCAAGCAGCGTGGCGCCGTGCATCTGCCCGGCAATGCCGATGCCGCGCACCGCCCTTCGCACGTCGCGCGGAATGGCCTGAACGGCGGCGGTGGTGGCCGCCCACCATGCCTCCGGGTCCTGCTCCGACCACAGCGGCTCCGGGCGCTGGACGGTGAGCGCGGCCGTGCCCTGCCCCGCGAGCGCGCCGGCCGCGTCGATGACGACGGCCTTCACGCCCGACGTGCCGATGTCGATGCCCAGGAACATGCCGCGCACGCCCTCCGATCAGTCCACGAAGGGATCGATCGTCAGAATCGACCCGTCGGGATTGAAGGTCAGTTCCGTCACCTTCACGCTGCGCAGGTGATTTTTGCCGGAGAGCTGGGTGTCGTGGTAGAAAAGCCAGGTCTTGCCCTGGAAATCGACAATCGAGTGATGGTTCGTCCAGCCCTGCACGGGCAGCAGGACATTGCCCTTGTAGGTGAACGGCCCATAGGGATTATCGCCCACGGCATAAGCGATGAAGTGCGTATCACCGGTGGAATAGGTGAAATAATATTTGCCGTCGCGCTTATACATCCAGGCAGCCTCGAAGAAGCGGCGATCATGGTCGCCGCCAAGGATCGGCTGGCCCTTCTCATCCACGATCATCACGTCGCGCGGCTTCTCGGCGAAGCGGCGCATATCGGGCGCCATCTTCGCGATCTTGGGCATCAGGGCAGGCTTGTCATCCTGCTTGAGGTCGGTCTCGCCAATGGACGGATCATATTTGCCGCTCGCCCATTTCTGGAGCTGGCCACCCCAGAGGCCGCCGAAATACATGTAGCTCTCGCCGTCCGTATCGGTGAACACCGCTGGGTCCATCGAGAAGCTGTCGGGAATGGGCTGTGGGTCAGCCTTGAACGGCCCCATGGGATTATCGCTCACCGCCACGCCGATGTGGAAGATGCCGTCGTTGTCCTTGGCGGGGAAGTAGAGGAAATATTTGCCGTCCTTATAGGCGGCATCGGGCGCCCACATCTGCTTGGCCGCCCAAGGCACATCCTTCACGTCCAGGGCCACGGGGCCGACCGTCACCGGGCCGCCGATCGCGTCCATCGACAGCACGCGATAATCGTGCATGGCATATTGATTGCCGAGGTCGTCGTCCGGAATGCCGGCATCGACGTCATGGCTGGGATAGATATAGAGCTTGCCATCAAAGACATGAGCGGAGGGGTCCGCCGTGAAAATCTCCGTGACCAGCGGCTGGGCGAGGAAACGGCGGCCATTTTCCGCCGTCGCCTGCGCGTCGGCCGGCTGCGCGGCATTGTCGGCAGCGTTGCCATCGCTGCTACTTCCGGAGCAGGCTGCAAGAGCCAGAGCGAGGGCCGGAATCGCCACGAACGCGAGGCGATGGGCTGAAAAACGACGCATATCTTCCTCTCCCAAAGATGCGAGACTGGTGCCTCTGCCACTGAACGTTAGCGCTACCATATCTTAAATACAAGGCTGCATGCAGCGGAACCTTGGTCCATTCACATCGGTGCAGAGGCTCCCGGCGGATCAGTTGGAGGTTGCAAAACCACCGCCTCCCGAGTGTCAGCGGACGCCCCTGATCGAGCCGAACCGCTCTACCGCCCTGGGCTCCTGCCTGCGCGGGAGCACAGGAATGCTCTTTGCCTCACCCGCCGCAATCCAGCGTCACCTCCGCATCGGAACCGAGACGAACCTCAGCAATGGCGATGTCCGCCGGCCCGTCCATGGTGAGCGTGAACGGCGCCGTCACCTTGCTCATATCGACACCGCGGCCGGCAAAACATTTGAGGCGCAATCCATAGCGCACGAAGCCGTTACCCGCCGGCAAGGCAATAGACACGGCACCGTCGCCCCCCGCGCTGCGCATCCCAATGGCGGCAGCCTTGGGCGCTTGGGCGATATGCGCGGTGACGAGCAGCATCACGTCGCCATTTGTCTCGCGGGAAATATCCAGTGGATCGAACGTGCCGAGCTGGACGCTGGCCTTGCCGGCGCTCAGGACGAACCGGCGCGCGCCCTCCTGCACCTGATAGTCCGTCGCGGTCACGGCGACGCGCCCATCCAGCGCACGCGCGGGGACGGCGGTAATCCGCGTCTGCTGCTCCCCCTGCTCGTCGCCGACGAGCAGGGACCAGCTCGGAGCCGGCACGCCGTTGGCGAACCAGACACGGCTGTCGCTCGCAGCCACATTGCCGGTCTCCTCGGGCAGCGCCGTCCACGACGTGCGCGGCGAGGCATAAGTGAGGCCATGCCCAAGCGGATAAAGCACGCCGTCCGCCATATTGGCCGTGCGCGGCCAGGCAGTAGGCAGGCGACCAGTGAAATCGAAGCGCGGCCCGCCCGCCTTGTCGCCCACCAGCACATCGGCAAGCCCAGCGCCCTCGCTGCCCGGAAGCCAGGCGACCACGAAGGCGTCGGCGATGTTCAGCGCCGGGTTCACATAAAGCGGCCGGCCCGTTATCATGATGGCGACAACTGGAATGCCCTGCGCCTTGAGCTTGCGCATTGTCTCGAACGGGGCGGTCAGTTCAGGATCGAGCTGGAGCGTCTTGCGATCCCCCTGGAACTCGGCATAGGGCCGCTCGCCGAAGACAACCACGGCGGCATCCGGCTTGTCCTTGAAACTCCCGTTTGGGGACAGCTCCGCGCTGCCGCCGGCGGCGGTGACCGCCGCGCTTAATCCCGCCCACAGCGAGGTGGCGCCCGGGAAATGCCGGTTGTCCACGCCCGTACCCTGCCAGCTCAGCGTCCAGCCGCCGGACTGGCGGGCGATGTCGTCCGCACCGTCCCCCGCGACGAGCAGGCGGCCGCCGGCCTTCAAGGGCAGCACGCCCTGATTCTTGAGCAGGACGAGGCTCTTGCGCACCGCCTCCCGCGCGATGGCGCGGTGCTCGGGCGCGCCCAGCAAATCCCACTGGCCTGAAAGGGGCCGCGCGGAGGGTTTGCCGGCCTCGAACAGGCCAAGGCGATATTTGACCCGCAGGATGCGGGCGACGGCATCGTCGATCCGCGCCATCGGCAGCGCACCCGCCTTGGCCTGCTTGAGCAGGCTCTCGTAAAGCGGCTTCCAGCTGTCGGGCGCCATATACATGTCCAGCCCCGCCAGCAGCGCCTGCGGGCAGGAGGCATTGGTGCAGCCCTCCACCTGACCGTGCGCATTCCAGTCCGAGACGATGAAGCCGCCGAAATCCATGCGCTGCTTGAGCACGCCGGTGAGCAGGCTCTCGTTGCCGGTCATCTTGCGGCCCTGCCAGCTCGAAAAGCTGGCCATGACGGTAGCGACGCCGTTCTCGATGGCGGGACCGTAAGGCTTGCCGTGGATGTCGCGCAGATCAGCCTCGCTGATCTGTGCATCGCCCTGGTCGACACCGTCCTTGGTGCCGCCATCGGCGAGGAAATGCTTGGTGGAGGCGAGCACCTTGTCGCCGGCGAGCAAGTTCTTGGAGTCCGGCGCGCCCTGAAGGCCCCGCACCATGGCGCCCACATAGGAGGCGACGAGGCCGGCATCTGATGAATAGCCCTCGTAGGCGCGGCCCCAGCGCCAGTCCTGCGGCACGG
>DASRXY010000330.1:0-1521 GCA_035654035.1 Sphingobium sp.
TTGCTTTTTCGTGCAGGAAGCAAGCGTGTTCGGGGCCCAAAAAAGCGTCAGCCAGGTGCTTCGACAGGCGTTGGGAAAGACGCGGTGCGTCGATTGCCGCATCGGGCGATCCGTTAAGAGCGCCGCCTTCACCGACCGATAGGAGTGTAGCTCAGCTGGTAGAGCGTCGGTCTCCAAAACTGAATGCCGGGGGTTCGAGTCCCTCCACTGCTGCAAGGGGGCTCTGGCAGGCTTGACTTCCAACGCCGTTCTCGTTGCTCCTGCCCGCGCGGGCGCCCAAGGCGTCTGCGGGCCAGCAAAGAGCAATCGGCAGGCGCCCTAACCGCCTCCCGTGTCCACGCTTATGTCCGATGCTCGCTCAATAATCCGCACGGATGAAATAGAGCCCGTCCGGCGGCGCATTGTGCCCCAGGGCTTGGCGATCGCGGGCCTCCAGTGCGGCCTTCATATCCGCCGGCGCCCAGCTTCCGGTGCCGACGAGCGCGAGGCAGCCGGTCATGGAGCGCACCTGATGATGAAGGAAGCTGCGCGCCTCGGCGTGGATGGTGATGCGCTCGCCCTGTCGCGTCACGTCCAGCCGCGCCAGCGTCCGCATGGGGCTGTCCGCCTGGCATTGAGCGGAGCGGAAAGTCGTGAAATCATGCCGGCCGAGCAGCATTTGCGCTGCCTCCCGCATGGCATCCACATTCAGCGGCCGAGGCACGCGCCATAGCAGGCCCTGCTCGAAGGTGAGCGGCGCGCGGCGGTTGAGGATGCGATATTCATAGGCCCGCCTCGTGCAGGAAAAGCGCGCATGCCAATCCTCCGGCACGATCTCGCAGCCGATGACGGCAATGGGCTCAGGACGCAAATGCGCGTTCATCGCTTCCATGAGACGAAAGGGCGTGATCGCCGTGTCGAGGTCGGCGTGGGCGCGCATCGCCAACGCATGGACGCCGGCATCGGTGCGGCCGGCGCAATGCACCACCGGCTCGCGACCGGCAATCCGTCCCAGTGCCTCCTCGACATGCTGCTGCACGCTGGGTCCGTGCGCCTGCCGCTGCCAGCCCATGAAGGGCCGCCCGTCATATTCGATGGTGAAGGCGAAGCGGGGCATGGGCGTGGCTCAGTCGTCGAACCGCGTGCCGCCCGGCATGGCGAAGCCGCGCAGCAGATCGGGTACGGCCATCGCAGCCTTCCCGGCGCGCTGTACCTGCACGGCGCGGAAAGCGCCGCCCGCGCCGCAACCAATCAGCAGGGCATCGTCCATTAGTGCCCCCGGTGCGCCTTCGCCGGGCTCGATGGTGCCGGCGAGGATGCGGATGCGCTCGCCATTATAGCTCGCCCAGGCGCCGGGCGCGGGGTTGAAGGCGCGCACCTGCCGCTCCACCTGCGTGGCGCCGGCGGCGAAGTGGATGCGGCTCTCGGCCTTGTCGATCTTGGCGGCATAAGTGACGCCGTCTTCGGGTTGGATGATGGGGGGATAGGCGCCCGGATCGTCCAGCACGCGGACCATCAGCGCGGCCCCCGTATGCGCCAGTT
>DASRXY010000331.1:0-5484 GCA_035654035.1 Sphingobium sp.
AGACGAGGGCGTCCCGCGCTACGGACAGGGCGCCGCGATGGGGCGAGGTGAGGGCGATGGCGCAATCAATGGCCGCCGCGCCGTCACTGTCGAGATGGATGGCAATGACCTGATGCCCCGGCGAGGCGACCACGCGGCGGCGATAGGTCACACCGCCGGCTTGGAAGAGCGTCGTGGCCAGCGCGGCATCGAGGTCGAGTTCACGATGATAGGCCTCCACCGCAAGGCCGCTCAGATGTGGCATGTCGATGAGCAGATCGCCCGCGGTCTGATAGGCCATCTGGCTGAGCGGCCTTGCCATGAGCTTCTCGTCCGCCAGTGTCTGAGCGTCGCGATAGCGGCCGGCGGTGATGAGGTCGCGGATTTCGGCCATCGCGCCCCGCGCTGCCGGGTTGACCGGATCATAGGGCCCACCGGACCAGAGCGTATCTTCGTTGAGCTGGAGGCGCTCATGGGTTGTGCCGCCGAACACCATGGCGCCCAGCCGGCATTGCCCACGGGCAGGGCCTCGACCCATTGCGTGGCGGGCTGGCGATACCAGAGCCGGTCCGCCGGGTCTGGCAACGCCGCGCCCGATGCGTTCGCGGGCAGGGCCAGGCCAGCCATCATCGCCGCCGACCCCTCCAGCATGGTCCGCCGCGTGAAGGTCATGAGGCGCTCCTTCCAGACGACCTGCGAGTCAGTCGATTGGGCGTTCCGGTGCCAGCGCGTTCGTCGGCTTCGATCCCCAGAGCGCATAGAAGAGCACATAGAGCTCGCAGGCGACAGTCAGCAGGAAGGACATCTGCAAGCCATAGGCGTCCGCAAGCCGCCCCTGCACGATCACGAGCGCGCCACCGGCAATCGCCATGATGAGCAGGCCCGAGCCTTCCTCGGTGAGCGGGCCCAGGCCGCGAATGCCCAGCGTGAAGATGGTGGGGAACATGATCGAGTGGAACAGGCCCACGGAGATGACTGCCCACATGGCGACATGGCCTGTCGTGAACGTCGCGGCCAGCATGACCAGCGCGGCTGCGGTGGCGGCCAGGGCCAGGATGCGCTCGGGCGCGACCTTCTGCATGAGCGCGCTGCCCGCGAAACGCCCCACCATCATGCCGCCCCAGAGCAGGAACAGATAGTCCGAGGCCTGCGCATGGGTCATGTTGCCGATATCGGGCGCCGAGATGAAGTTGATGAAGAGATTGGAGACGCCGATTTCCGCGATCAGATAGATGAAGATCGCGGGGACGCCGAACACCAGATTGCGGTGCCGCCAGAGGCTGTGCTGGCGCCGCTCCTCGCGCGCGATCCGGCTCGTTGCCTGCCCGATGGCGGGCAGGGGGAAGCGCGCAATCACGATGGCGAGCACCACCAGCACCACGGCCACGATCAGATAGGGAAGCTGGACCGATTGAGCATCGGCCAGGCGCTCCGCCGCGCTCAGCCCGTCCGCGCCGGTGGCGGAGGTGCCGGATTTGGAGCGAGCGAGGATGAGATAGCCGCCGAAGAGCGGCGCCAGCGTCGTACCCAGCGAATTGAACGCCTGGACGAAGTTCAACCGCGACGACGCCGTCTCCGGCGTTCCGACTACGGCGACATAGGGATTGGCCGCGACCTGCAGCAGCGTGATGCCGCTGGCGATCACGAACAGCGAGGCGAGCGTCATCCCGTAAGAGGGAATTCGCGCCGCCGGGATCATGCCCAGCGCGCCGACCGCCATGACGAGCAGGCCCGTCACCAGTGCGCGCTGGTAGCCGATGCGCTCGATCAACTTGGCCGAGGGAATGGACGCCACGAAATAGGCGATGAACCAGACACTCTCGATGAGTGTCGTCTGGGTGTAATTGAGATCGAACACGCTGCGCAGATGCGGGAGCAGCGTGTTGTTGATGACGGTGATGAAGCCCCACATGAAGAATAGCGTGGCAAGCAGAGTCAGCGCCGGGCGATAATGGTTCGCGGCCATGCCGCCGCCATCGGGCGACGCGGTCCCATTCGTCTGCAACACGGCCATCGCTCATCCCCTCCCGCCGCGTCCCGTTTTTCCGGGCATCGCGGACCGTCCTTTTGATTTAGTCTGAGTATTGGACGTTTACAGAGGCGTCAACCACAGGCATGGCGATGATCGCAGAAAAGCTGGTGGGCGCGCGCCGGCGGACGCGGCGCGGCGCATTGGCGGGATTGCACGAGGCGTGCGTGCGCGGGTTGCTTGCCGCCATAAGCGTGCGCAAGAAGGGCGAGCGTTCCGGCAGGAGGGGCCATGCAGATCTTTGGCGACTGGGGCACCACGCGGCTCCGCCTCTTTAGAGGAGCGGGCGAACGTTGCGACCGCCGTGAGGGGCCGGGGATTGGCCATCTGGATGGCAAGGCGCCCACCGAGGCCCTGATCGCGGCGCTCGGCCCGTGGCAGACGGATGCGCGGCGCCACGGCCTGTTTCTTTCCGGCATGGCCAGCGCGCGGGGCGGATTGGTCGAACTGCCTTATCTGCCTTGCCCGGTCAGCGCCGGGCCGTGGCGCGATGCCGCGGCCGCCGTGGAGATCGACGGCATTGCCCTGCGCATGGCGCGTGGCCTGTGTGCCACGAACCTGGCGGGCAGGCCCGACGTAATGCGGGGCGAGGAAACGCAGATTTTCGGCGCTCTTGCGCAAGATCCGGAGCTTGCTTGTGGGCAGGCGATCATCGTCTTGCCCGGCACGCACAGCAAATGGACTGAGGTGAACGACGGCGAAATCCGCCGTTTCCACAGTTTTCCGACCGGCGAGCTTTTCGCGATGCTGCGCGATCACTCCACGCTTTCCGCGCCCTCAACGGCTGCGCCGGATCCGGAGGGCTTTGCGGCGGGGATCGCCATGGCGCCGGATGGCCTGCTGGCATCCTTGTTTCAGGCGCGCGCCGCACAGTTGGTGCGTGGACAGAGCACCGCCTGGTCCGCAGCCTTCCTCTCCGGCCTGCTGATCGCCAGCGAATTTCGCGAAGCGCTGGCGCTGCTGGATGAACGGCCCCGCCGCCTGCTACTCATCGGTGCGCCAGCGCTGGTTGCGCTCTATCGGCAGGTGGCGCAAAGTCAGAAGCTGGCGCCGGAGGCGCTGGACGGAGACGCCTGCGTGCGTGCCGGCCTTCAGTTGATCGCGGGGCAGGTGGACCGATGATATTGGACGAGATGCCTGCCGAGACGCCGCCGATTGTAGCGATCCTGCGGGGCGTTCAGGCGCACGAGATCGCAGCCGTTGCCGAGGCGCTGATCGCTGCTGGCATGCGTTTCATCGAAGTGCCCCTCAATTCGCCGGACCCGCTGGCAACGATCCGTCGGTTGACGCAGGTCGCCGGAGACCGGGCGCTGTGCGGCGCGGGGACGGTGCTCACGCCCGCCATGGTCGATGCGGTGGCAGAGGCCGGGGGGCGCCTGATCGTCACGCCCAATAGCGATCCGACGGTCATTGCCCATGCGGTGCGGCGCGGTCTTGAGGTTATGCCGGGCTTCGCCACGCCGACGGAAGCGTTTGCCGCTGTCGGGGCTGGCGCGCGGCGGCTGAAGCTCTTTCCCGCGCAGAGCTTTGGACCCACGCATCTCAAGGCGATGCGCGAGGTGCTGCCGCATGGCACCGGCATCTGGGCGGTGGGCGGCGTCGACACCACGACTCTGGGTCGATGGCTGGATGCCGGCGCGCAGGGCGTGGCCGTAGGGAGCGCCATCTATCGGCCGGGTGATGGCGCGCAGGCGGTTGGCCGGCGCGCCGCCGAGCTGGTCGAGGCCTGGCGCTGCTGGAGCCGCTCCGCGGCGCAATAAGCCGGCCGGGTCAGGACGAGGTTGGCATGGAAGGCGGAAGGATCGCCCTGCTCATTGCGCAGGGCCGTCCGAGCCACGAAGCTTGATTTCGTAGCCCAGGCGCAGGTGGCGCGCGCGTGCCTTGCGAGCGTCGGGCGACTCCTGCCGTAACGTTCGGGCCAGCAGCGCGACAGCCGCGGCGGACATGGCGTTGATCGGTTGCCGGATCGTGGTGAGTTCCGGCCAGACCGTCGTCGCCAGAGCCGTGTCGTCGAACCCGCAGACCGACAGATCGTGAGGCACATCGAGGCCGCGCTGATGGGCGATGGCGATGCATGCGGCGGCCATGTCGTCATTGGAAGCGAAGATGGCCGTCGGCCGCTCGGGCAGGTCGAGCAGCTCCTCGGCGGCATCGAGACCGGAGCGATAGGTGAAATGGCCCGATGCGATCAGCTCGGGTCGCCGGGGCAAGCCGCTCTCCGCAAGGGCCCGCAAATAGCCCTGGAGCCGCAGGGCGCTAGCCGATTGCCGGGCGTCGCCGGTGATAAAGCCGATCCGCGCATGACCCCGCTCGATGAGGTGCCGTGTCATCTGGAAGGCGGCCCGGCGCTCGTCGATACAGACCGACAGGGCCCAGTCGGGCGCCTTGGCCGATGCGATCGAGACGACCGGCAGTGCCAGCGTGCGCAACCGATCCAGCACATCCTTCGATTCACTGATCGGCGGAGTCAGGACGAAGCCATCCGCCCGGGCCGCGATCAGGCGGTCGATCGCGGCGTCGGCATTCCCGGCCTCGTCGCAGGCCTGCACGATGAGCTGAACCCGGCTGCGCCGTGCCGCATCGAGGCTACCGAGAAGCAGCTCGGTGAGATAGCCGGAGCTGGGATTGTCATAGATCAGGCCGAGGCGGAGCTGATCCCCGGTCTTGAGCGAGCGCGCGGCGAGGTTGGTGCGATAGCCCAGCGCCTGGACCGCCGCCAGTACGCGCCGGCGCAAGTCCTCGCTGACATTGTCCGCGCCGTTCAGGACCCGGCTCACCGACATCGCCGACACGCCCACGCGCGCGGCTACGTCGCGCATGGTGGCGGTCCTTCTCGGCGCCGCACGGCGGGTGGCGCCGTTTCGATCGCTAGAGGGGAGTGGCACGATCACAATTGGGGTATTTTGTCTGTCTATTCATGGAGCTTATGCACAGGAGGAAGCAAAGGCGACGCGATGGGGGAATGCATGAAAATCCGCCTTTAAGCTTAGTATCCTGGAAAAAATGGTGGCGTTCGGTGGTTTCATAGCGCGTATTTCGCCTCCTAAAAAGATTGTTTTACACGGTGTAATGAATTTAGTGGTCGAGCAGGCAGCCAGGTGTGCGGGTCGCGTGGTCATTGAGCTCTTGGCTGAGGATGGATCGCGATTGGGGCTGTTTGCCGCAGGGGCCTTTGCCTGCGTAGCGGCAGGGCTGCTGGTGTACTGGGATGCCGGAAAGGCGGCGCAGCGCCGTTCGTTATGGTGCAACATCGTCAATCCCGCGTGCGGGGCCAGATTGCGGGGTATCCATCGGTTTTATACGGGCATTCGTCGCTTTTTCGACTGGTTCATCGCCAGTTAGGGCAGGCGCGCGCATAAAAGGCGGCAGGCCGATGGACGGATCGGCCGTGAAGAAGGAGACAGGATGTGATGCCCAGGACATGGATCGGCACGGCGAAAATCGGCTTGGCGGCGGTGGTGCTGGCGGTGGCGGGT
>DASRXY010000332.1:0-4596 GCA_035654035.1 Sphingobium sp.
GCGACATTCCGGATCATGCGGCGGGTGACGGCTACGAGCCGCCCAAGGTTTTCTGGAACCCCAGCCTCGCGCCCTCGGGCATGGACTATTACAATGCGGACCTGTTCCCGGGCTGGAAGAACTCGCTCTTCATCACGGGTCTCTCCGGCATGGCGGTGGTGCGCGTGCAACTCGATGGCGAGAAGGCCACCAAGGCCGATCACTGGAACATGGGTGCCCGCATGCGCGCTGTGCGGACCGGCCCGGATGGCGCGCTGTGGCTGCTCCAGGACGGTCCCAACGCCAAGATGCTCCGCCTGGTGCCCAAGAGCTGAGTGGCGGGCGGAGTCAGGCACCATGTCGGGACTGGTGAAGGGCAAATGGGTCGAAACCATGCCCGCGGCCGAGGAGATCAAGGACGGCAGGTTCGTCCGTATGGAAAGCGCCTTTCGCGACGCCGTCTCGGCCGATGCGGAGGCGCAGTTTCCAGCTGAGGCTGGGCGCTACCATCTCTGGGTCGCCTATGGCTGTCCCTGGGCCTCGCGCACGCTGGCCGTGCGCGCGCTCAAGGGGCTGGAGGACGTCATCTCCGTCTCGGCCGCCATCACTGCCTTCATGGGCGAGGGCTGGACCTTTGCCGAAGGGCCGGACGGACCAGCGCCACAGGGCTATCCGCTCCATCGGCTCTATGCCCTGGCCGTCCCCGACTATACCGGCAAGGCCACGGTGCCGGTGCTGTGGGACAAGAAAACACGGCGGATCGTCAACAACGAATCCTCTGAAATCATCCGCATGCTCAACACCGCGTTCGACGGGATCACCGGTAGCCGGCTCGATCTCTATCCCGAGCCGCTGCGGGCGGACATCGACCGCTGGAACGCGTTCATCTATCCGGCAGTGAACAACGGCGTGTACAAGGCCGGCTTCGCCACCACGCAGGCCGCCTATGATGCGGCCGTGACCGAGTTGTTCGCCGCGCTCGACACGCTGGACGCCCATCTCGCCACGCATCGTTACTTGGCCGGCGAATTTTGCACGGAGGCGGACTGGCGGCTCTTCACCACGCTCGTGCGCTTCGACATCGCCTATCATGGCGCATTCAACTGCAACCTGCGGCGCATCGCGGACTATCCAGCTCTCTCGGGCTATCTGCGCGAGCTTTATCAGTGGCCCGGCATTGCCGGCACCGTGAAGTTCGACGACATCAAGCGCGGCTATTACAGCCTGCGCAACGTCACGCTCCACGGGATCGTACCCATCGGCCCGACGGTTGACCTGACGCCTCCCCATGGCCGCGAGCGCCTGCCGGGGCGCGGCATATGGGAACGCGCCCGCTGACGGCATGGCCTATCCTCCCGCCCTCAAGGTCCCCCCCGCCCTCAAGGTCAAGGTGCAGATCCATTGCGGCGAGGAAATCGCCATGGGGCCAGGCAAGGCGGACCTGCTGGACGCCATCATCCGCGAGGGCTCCATCTCCGCCGCCGGCCGCGCGCTCGGCATGAGCTACCGGCGCTGCTGGCTGCTGGTCGATGTGATGAACCGCTGTTGGCAGGCGCCGCTGGTCGGCACCGCCGCCGGCGGCAGCCATGGCGGCGGGGCGCAGGTGACGCCGTTCGGCCGCGCCGTCCTGGCCCATTATCGCGCGGTACAAGACGCCGCCGTCACAGGCGCGGCGGGCGAGCACTGGCAAGCGCTTCAGGCGGAGCTGCGTGCCCAACCCAAGGCAGCCCAGCAGGAGGCGTGATACCGCCAGCAAATATGGCCGTGCACGACCCGGAGCGCAGCACGCTCTAGACACAGCGGAAGCGCGCAGGAATAGCATTTGCGATCGGCCAGAGCCGAATGTCGCTCCGCTTCGAGTGGACCAATCATGCGCTCTTGCGCAGGGCGGCTATACGCAACGGTGACCCGTTGGGCTCCTGTCTGCGCAGGAGCACCGAGCGCACGATTTGAAAGGACTGGCGCCACCACCCCATTCGCTATATCCGTCGCGATACAAAGCATGGAGTTCCTCATGGCCCGCCTGCTGGGGCGCATCGTCCTCGCTATCCTTCTGCTCGCGGGCTTCGCTGCCCCCCTCGCCGCGCGGAGCAAGGGACCGCTCGTGCTCGCAGCCGCCAGCCTGCAGGAAGCGCTGAGCGCCGCAGCCGACCAATGGACCGCTCGCGGTCACGCCCGCCCGGTCCTCTCCTTCGCCGCCTCTTCCGCCCTCGCCCGCCAGGTAGAAGCGGGCGCGCCGGCCGATCTCTTTATTTCTGCCGACGAGGAATGGATGGACCGCCTCGTTGGCAAGAACCTCATTCGGCCCGGCTCGCGTGCCGATTTTCTTGGCAACCGGCTGGTGCTCATCGCCCCTAGGGCCCGCCCCCAGCAACTCACGCTCGCCCACGGCGCCCCGCTCGCACGCTCGCTCGGGCCATCCGGACGGCTCGCCATGGCCGATCCCGAAGCCGTGCCGGCCGGCAAATATGGCAAGGCGGCGCTGGAGACACTCGGCCTTTGGTCCCAGCTTTCCAGCCGCATCGCCCGTGCCGAGAATGTCCGCGCGGCCCTGGCGCTGGTCGAGCGCGGGGCCGCGCCGCTCGGCATCGTCTATGCAACGGATGCCCGCGCATCGGCCCGTGTGCACGTGGCCGGCACCTTCCCGGCGAGCAGCCATCCGCCGATCCGCTATCCGCTTGCCGTGCTGCGCACCGCACGCCATCCCGAGGCCGACGCTTTCCGCCACTTCCTCCTCTCACCGCAGGGCCGCGCCATCTTCCGGCGCTTCGGCTTCTCGGCACCCTGAGCCGATGCTGAGCCTCGAGGAATGGGAGGTCGTGCGGCTGTCGCTCAAGGTGAGCGGCGTGGCCGTGGTGGCGACGCTGCCCATTGCCTTTGCGCTCGCTTGGCTGCTCGCGCGCGGGCGCTTTCCCGGCAAGCTGCTGCTCGACGGCATCGTCCACTTGCCGCTGGTGTTGCCGCCGGTGGTGACGGGTTGGCTGCTGCTGATCGCCTTCGGCGCGCAGGGGCCGGCCGGGCGCTTCCTGGCGGACTGGTTCGGCATCGGCTTCGTCTTTCACTGGACCGGCGCGGCGCTTGCCGCCGCCGTGATGGCGCTGCCGCTCATGGTCCGCGCCATCCGCCTCTCCATCGAAGCGGTGGACCGGCGTCTGGAAGGTGCGGCGCGCACGCTCGGCGCCACACCCCTGCACGCCTTCCTCACCGTCACGCTGCCGCTCAGCCTGCCGGGCGTGCTGGCCGGCATTGTGCTGGGCTTCGCGCGCTCCATCGGCGAGTTCGGCGCGACCATCACTTTTGCCTCCAACATCCCCGGCGAGACGCGCACGCTGCCTATCGCCATCTATACCGCCCTGCAAATCCCCGGCGCCGAGGCGCAGGTGACGCGGCTGGCGCTCATTTCCGTCGCGCTCTCGCTTGGCGCGCTACTGATCTCGGAAGGGCTGGCGCGGCGCATCCGGCGTGAAGGGGGCGGGCATGTCCTTTGAGATCGACATCGCGCGCACACGCGGAACCAAGCGCCTGGCGCTGCGCTTCCAGGCAGGCGCGGGACTGACGGCACTCTGGGGCCCGTCTGGTGCCGGCAAGACCTCCACGCTCAACATGATTGCGGGCCTGCTGCGCCCGGACATCGGCCGAATCGCTGTGGGCGGGCAGACACTCTTCGAGTCCGCGAAGGGCATTGATCTGCCGCCCGAGCGGCGGCGCGCCGGATACATCTTCCAGGACGGGCGGCTCTTCCCGCATCGGCGGGTGCGCGCGAATCTGCTTTACGGCCAGCGCCTCGCCGATGTGGCTGACCGCTGGATGACGTTGGAAGAAGCCGTGGATTTCCTCGGAATCGCCCATCTGCTCGACCGGTGGCCTGCGACACTCTCCGGCGGCGAGGCACAGCGCGTCGCTATTGGCCGCGCCCTGCTCAGCGGCCCGCGCTTCCTGCTGATGGACGAACCGCTTTCCTCGCTCGACGCCCCGCGCCGCGCCGAGATCATGACCGTCATCGAGCGCATCCGCGACGAGATTAAGCTTCCCATTCTTTATGTGAGCCACGACCGCACCGAAATCGACCGGTTGGCGACGACAACGATCCGGCTCGACTGAGGCGCCCCGGCCTTGGGAGGAGAGGCCCGAAACCACAACAAGGGTTAACGAGGGTTTACATGACCCTATCCCCCGATGCACTAGCATATCGCTGCGGTGGGTATTCACGACGCATCTGTGCAGAGGCCGGGAGGTGTTTCACGTCCCGGGCTTTTCGGAGTGAGTTCGTGTGCCTTTCAGAAGTGGGGTGAAGAAATGGCCTGGCCGGTACGGAAAGTGGCATACGTGGCGGTGCTAATCGGTGCGGCGGTGCCGTTGGCGATCACCGGCGGCGGCTTCGGAACTGCCGGGGCAGTCGATGCGGTCTCGCGTCTGGTGAGCGATCCTCTGTCCATTCTCGGTGCTCGCTCGCCGGGTGCGCGCGACGACGCGCGGCTGGTCTCGACCAAGCGGGGCCATAGCACACCACGTGTCGAATATGTCTTGTCGGCATCCGAACCTGGACCGGAAGAGGCGCCCATGGCGCTGCCCGCGGCGGCGGACCCGTTCTTGCTGCCCGATCTTGCGACAGCTTTG
>DASRXY010000333.1:0-11109 GCA_035654035.1 Sphingobium sp.
GGTGAGGCACATCTCCATGGCCTTGGCCTTGCCGACCGCGCGGGCGAGGCGCTGCGAGCCCCCCATGCCGGGCGCAACGCCCAGCTTGATCTCGGGCTGGCCGAAACGCGCCGTATCGGCGGCGATGATGAAGTCCGCCATCATCGCCAGCTCGCAGCCGCCGCCAAGCGCAAACCCCGCCACCGCAGCGATCCACGGCTTGCGCGCCGAGGCGACCCGGGCGGTCCACTCCGCGAAGCTGTCGCGCGCGTAGAATTCAGCGGCCGGGCGCTGCGCCATTTCCTTGATGTCCGCGCCGGCGGCAAAAGCCTTCTCATTGCCGGTCACGATCAGGCAGCGCTGGCTGGCGTCGGCCTCATAGGCGGCCATCGCCGCAATGAAATCCGCCAGCACCTGTTCGTTGAGCGCATTGAGCGCCTGTGGGCGGTTGAGCGTCACCAGCGTAACGGCACCGCGCTGCTCGACGAGAAGAGTCTCAAGGGACATGGCTGTGGCTCCCGAAAGGCGAAGACGCCCTGCGCTACTCCATTCCCTGGCCGCCCGCAGCCCTTATTGTTGCGGGCGCACCGGCCCCAGCGGGGCGTAGCGGTCCGGCACCTGGCCCACGATATTGTAGGAGGAGGTCTCCGGCGTATAGGGCAGCATCGTCGCCGACCAGTCGGCATGGGCCTGCTTCATCCGTGCGAATCGCTCCGGCTCGCGCCGCGCGAAGTTGGAGCGCTCATGCGCGTCGATATCCAGGTTGAAGAGATAGTCGTGCCCGCCCAGGCGCAGATATTTCCATGGCCCGTCGCGATGGGCGGCCTGATCGTTGGCCTTATATTGCCAGAAGAGCGCGCGGTTGACGAGTGGCCCTTCGCCGGTGAGCTGGGGGATGATGCTCATGCCGTCGGTCGGCGCCTCGATGCCGCTCGGGGCACCGGCCGCCTCGATGAAGGTGGGCATCCAGTCCATTGAGATGGTGACCTGTTCGGAGACCGAGCCGGGCTTGATGCGTGCCGGCCAGCGGCAGAGCAGGGGCACGCGGATGCCGCCTTCCAGCAGCTCGCATTTCATGCCGGTGAAGGGCCATACGTTCGAATAGCGCTCGCCGCCATTGTCGCTTGTGAAGACGACGATGGTGTTCTCGACCAGGTCGAGATCAGACAAGAGCTGGAGCAGCTTGCCGACATTGATGTCCAGCGACGTGAGCATCTTCTGGAAGGTGGCGATGCTGCCGTCCTCGGACATGAAGATGGCGCCCTTGTGCCGCTCGGCGACGAGCATGTCTTCCGGGCCTTCCCAGGGCCAGTGCGGCGCGGTGAAATGCAGGCTCATGAACAGCGGCACGCCGTCCGCCTTCGCCTCGCGAATCTCGCGGGCGGCGCGGTCGCCCAGCTCGTCGGTCAGATAGCGGTGCTGCTTGAGGATGGTGTCGCCGTCGTGCAGGGCCGCTCCGCCGGACTGCGGCTGCACAAAATAATCCTTACCGCCGCTATAGAGGCCGAAGAAGCGATCATAGCCGCTCTTGAGCGGGCCAAAGCGCGGCGGGTCGCCCATGTGCCACTTGCCGACCAGCACCGTGCGGTAGCCCAATTGCTGCATGTAGCGCGGCATGGTCGGCGTCTCGGGCTCCAGGCCGATCCGGTCTGGAGCGCCCAGCGGCTCTTCCAGCCCCACCCGAAAGCGGTTCTGATAGCGGCCGGTGATAAGGCCCACGCGGGTTGCGGTGCAGACCGCGCTGTTGGAATAGGCTTGCCGGAACAGCACGCCTTCCTGCGCCAGCCGGTCGATATTGGGGGTCTGATAGACCTTGCCGTAACAGCCGAGGTCGCCATAGCCCATATCGTCGGCCATGATGTAGAGGATGTTGGGAGGCGTTGCGGCGTTGGCTGCCTGTGGCGCCCCTGCCGCCAGTCCTTCCCGCGCCGCGATCAATGCGCCGGCGCCGAGCGCTCCGCCGAGCATATTCCGTCTGGTTATCGGCATGCTTCGCCTCTCCTCCGCTTCAAGGCGCACCATGCTGACGCCGAGTCAAAATATGAATATATTTTCACATAATGTGTAATGAGTGATAGAAGCCTGTCAATCGGGGACAATGTCAACCGCGGCACAGCGCGTCATAAATTGTAAATGCCACCGTTTGAGGAGACTGGCATTGTATCATCCGAAAAGATAAGAGGGCTCATTATGAGAGCAGTCATAGAGCTTGATCTCCCTCAGCCTCAACAGTCCCGCAGTCTCAAGACCCAGCAGAGCTTCGTCGATGCCGGTTGGGAAATCCTGCGGACGCAGAGCTGGGAGTCGATTTCCATCACCGCCATTGCCAAGCGCGCGGGGCGGTCCGTCGGCGTGTTCTACCAGCGCTTCGGCAGCAAGGATGATTTCCTCACCGTGCTGCTCAATCGCTGGCTGGAGACGAGTTACAGCTCGCTGAGCAGTTGGCCGCCGGCGCAAAGCGGCGCGGAACTCATCGACTGGTATCTACGCGATGCCTTCGAGCGGATTCGCGGCAATCGCTATCTCTGGCGCGCGGCCTTGCAGCGCTCCTGGGACGATCCGGTCTTCTGGGAACCGTTCCGCGTGATGGCGGCGCGCCGCCGCGACGTGCTCGCCGAGCGCCTGGGTGACCTGCGCGGCCGCCCGCTCGATGCTGCGGAAGAAAACCGGCTCGGCATGGCGGTGCAGGTGTTCAACAGCGTGCTCAACAACGCACTGCTCAACGACCCCGGCCCCTTGCGTATCGATCAGCCCGAGTTCCTGCCCGCGCTGGAGGAGATCTTCATGACGGTGGCGGCGCTGGATCTTTAAGCGTGGCGGTGGCGGATCGCTAATCGTGGCCTCGCTCGGCCTTTGAGCGGTGCCACGGGAAGGGATGACCACCCCATGCTCCTGCGCAGGCAGGAGCTCAAGCCTCACCGCAGTCCGTGACCGCCCCGCGCTCCTGCCTAAGCAGGAGCCCTGACTGGGCTTCACAGATTTGCGCCGAAGCGGATGGCTAATCCCGAAGAGCTGGACCTGGAACCCGTCAGAAGCGGACTCACAGTCCCTCGGTGGCAGAAACCCTTTAATCGTCACCCCAGCGAAAGCCGGGTTTCTTGCCGCCGTTGCCTCAGCTTCCGCTGGGGACGCTTCAATCAGCCGCCGAGCCACCAAGTCCCGACACTACAAAATCCCGAACCCCGCGTGCCTCACAGGATATACTTACTGAGGTCCGTATTTTTCGCGATGCCGGCGAGCTGGCGCTCGACATAGGTGGCGTCGATGCGGATCGTCTCGCCCGCGCGGCTGTCCGCCTCGAAGCTCACATCTTCCAGCAGCTTCTCCATCACCGTCTGAAGCCGCCGCGCGCCGATATTCTCCACCTGCTCGTTCACGCTGGCGGCGATCTTGGCAATGGCGCGGATGCCGTCCGGCTCCAGGCTGATCGTGACGCCTTCGGTCGCCAGCAGCGCGGCATATTGCTCGGGCAGCGAGGCCTTGGTGTCGGAGAGGATGGCGACGAAATCCTCCTCCGTGAGGCCCTTCAGTTCCACGCGGATTGGCAGGCGGCCCTGCAGTTCCGGCAGCAGGTCGCTGGGCTTGGCGACATGGAAGGCGCCGCTGGCGATGAACAGGATATGGTCGGTCTTGAGCGGGCCGTATTTGGTGGCGACCGTGGTGCCCTCGATCAGCGGCAGCAGGTCGCGCTGCACGCCCTCGCGGCTCACCGATCCGCCGCGCACGTCGCTGACCGCGATCTTGTCGATCTCGTCGAGGAAGACGATGCCATTCTGCTCCGCGGCCTGGATGGCGGTGCGCGCCACATCGTCCTGATCGAGGCGCTTGTCCTGCTCTTCCTCCACCAGCTTGTCCCACGCATCGGCCACGCGCATCTTGCGGCGCTTGCGCTGCTGCTGGCCGAACGCCTTCGACATCATGTCGGAGAGATTGATCATGCCCATCTGGCCGCCCAGGCCGGGGATGTCCATTGGCATGGCCGGCGTATCGGCGACCTCCACCTCCACCTCGACATCGTTCATCTGGTCGGCCTCGATGCGCTGGCGGAAGGAGAGGCGCGTGGCCTCGCTTGCTTCCTTGCCGGTCAGTGCATCGAGCAGGCGCGCCATGGCCGCCTCGCTGGCTGCGCCACGCACTGTCTCGCGCCGCCGCTCGCGCTCCAGCCGCACCGATTCCTCGACAAGGTCGCGCACGATCTGCTCCACGTCGCGGCCGACATAGCCCACCTCGGTGAACTTGGTCGCTTCCACCTTGATGAAGGGCGCATCGGCCAGTTTGGCGAGGCGCCGGCTGATCTCGGTCTTGCCGCAGCCGGTGGGGCCGATCATCAGGATGTTCTTGGGTGTCACCTCGTCGCGCAGTTCGGGCTTCAGGCGCTGCCGGCGCCAGCGGTTGCGCAGCGCCACGGCGACGGCGCGTTTCGCCTCGGCCTGGCCGATGATGTGCGCGTCGAGCGCGGCCACAATGGCTTTGGGGGTCAGATTGTCGTTCATTCGTTCATGTCATCCGTAAGTGTCGAGCGACGTCGAAACACATTGGCGCATCCGTCTCTCGCCCTCGCTGAGACGAACGGGCGAGGATCAGCTCGTGCTGTCCAGTGTCTCGCTCGTGAAATTCGTGTTGGTGTAAACGCAGATGTCCGCCGCGACGGTCATCGCCTTGCGGGCGAGCGTCTCGGCATCGCTCTCATAATCCTTGAGGGCGCGGGCAGCCGAGAGGGCGTAGTTGCCGCCCGATCCGATGGCGGCGATGCCGTCATTAGGCTCCAGCACGTCGCCATTGCCGGTGACAACCAGCGTCGTCTCCTTGTCGGCCACGATCATCATGGCCTCCAGGTTGCGCAGATATTTGTCCGTGCGCCAATCCTTGGCCAGTTCCACGGCAGCGCGCATGAGCTGGCCGCCATGGCGCTCCAGCTTGCTTTCAAGGCGTTCGAACAGCGTGAAGGCGTCGGCCGTGGCGCCGGCGAAACCGCCGATCACGCTGCCGTCATGCAGGCGGCGGACCTTGCGGGCATTGGGCTTCATCACCGTCTGTCCCATGGAAACCTGGCCATCGCCGATGACGACGACCTTGCCCGAAGCGCGAACGGTGAGGATGGTGGTGCCGTGCCAGACCGGCATGGCGTCAGAGGCGGATGCAGTCATGCCGCGCATATGGGGGGCGGTGACGGATCGTGCAAGCGGCCCTGCGCGGGGAGCAGGCCGGCCCGCTTGGGTCACGCGGCTGGCGAGAGGGGGAGGGGCCGGGCGACCACTTCGCGCCGATATCTGCTGGGAAATGAACGGTCAGCCCCGCCCCGCGACTGAGAGTCTCGTCATTCCCGCGAACGCGGAAATCCGGTTTCCCTGCGGCCATCCAGCGATAATCCAGCTCTACGGATCAGCGTCCGCTAATCATCACCAGGCTGGCCTGCGGGGCGATTGCAACATGGGCTCACGCTCCGTAACGGGCCATTATGGTATGAGACACACGCCTTGGCGGGCCTGAGGCTTTCCTTCCCGTGAAAATGGGAGCGTCGTGGAAGGGGGGAGTATAGTGGTGGGCAGGCCGGCGGGGAGGAAAGCGATGTCGACGCATGCACAGCCAGAGCAGGGCCGCGCAGGGTGGCAGGCCTCTCCCTTCGTTCAGCGGGGCGCAGGGAATCTTGGCCCAGTGCCAAGTTCAGTGTCCATTCCACCCTATGATCTCTTCGGAGCGGACGGAGCGGAGGACAGATCGGCGTGAGGGGGAGGGGCGCGCTCCTCGCCGCGCTGGCCACAGGCCTGCTGGTTGGCGCCACGCCGGCCGCTCGCGCGGCACCGGCCGAGCCGCCGCGCCGTATCATGTCCATGACTCTCTGCAATGACCTCCTGCTGCTGATGCTGGTGCCGCGTGAGCGCATTGCCTCCATCACCTATCTTGCTCATGACGCGGTGAGGGGCCTGATGCCCGGCGCCGATGCGGGCGTGGCCACGAATCGGGGCACGGCGGAAGAGATTGTCCTGCAACGGCCCGATCTCATTCTCGCCAGCCCCTGGACGGCCCCGCGCGTCCGGCGGTTGAGCAAGGCGGTCGGCGCACCCATTGTCGAAGTGGAGGATGCCACGGATTTCGCCTCCACGCGGCGCATCATCCGCCAGATCGGCGCAGCGGTGGGGGAGGGCGCGCGCGCGGAGGCGCTGGTGCGCGGGATGGATGCCGATCTCGCGGCGCTGGCGCGCCGCCGCCCCGCCCGGCCCGTGCGCGTGGCGCTGTGGAGCGGCGACGGGTCGGTGCCGGGACGCGGCACGCTCACCGATGCGATCATCACTGCCGCCGGTGGCATCAACATCGCCGCCCGGCAGCAGGACGGGCGCTCTTCCAGCTTCGGCCTGGAAGAGCTGCTCGCCGCCCAACCCGATGCGGTCATGCAGGGCGTAGGCAATTATGGCGCGCCCTCGCTGCGCCGCAATGTCGCGCGCCATCCGCTGATCGATCGGCTCTTTGCCGGACGGCAGATCGATTATCCCGATGTGAGCTACACCTGCGGCCTGCCGCAATCCGCTCGGGCGGCGCGAGAGCTTGCCGCCGCTTTCGCCGCCCTGCCGCGTGGAGGGCCGCGCTGATGAACCGGCTGCTCTGGTCTGCCGCTATCCTGCTGCTGATCGCGGTGCTGCTGCTTTCCCTCGCGGTCGGCCGGGTCTGGCTGCCGCCCACCATGCTGCTGGGAGGCCTGCTTACTCCCGAGCCCAATCTGGGTGGCCTCATCGTCATCGAGCTACGCGCGCCGCGCACGCTGCTGGGGCTGATGGTGGGCGCCACCCTGGGGCTCTCAGGTGCAGTGCTTCAGGGCCTGCTGCGCAATCCGCTCGCCGAGCCGGGGCTGCTCGGCGTCTCCTCCGGCGCGGCGGTGGGCGCGGTCATCGCCATTTACTTCGGCCTTGCCAGCGTGTTTCCGCTGGCGGCGCCTATTCTCGGCATCCTCGGCGCGATGGTCGCGGGTCTCATCACCTTCACCATTGGGCGCGGCGGCACGCTCACCCTGATCCTCGCGGGCGCGGCGGTCTCCGGCCTGGCCGGGGCAGGACTCAGCCTGGCGCTCAACTTCGCGCCGAGCCCCTATGCGGCCTATGAAATCACGAGTTGGCTGCTGGGCTCGCTGGCCGAGCGGAGCTGGGCGCAGATCGGGCTGGTCGTGCCCTTCATTCTCGCCGGCTTGGCCTGCCTGCTTGCCACGCCGCGTGCGCTCGATGCGCTAACCTTGGGCGAGGCGCAGGCAGCAAGCCTTGGCATCGACCTGGAGCGTACCCGGCTGCTCGCGCTGCTGGGCACGGCGCTGGCGGTCGGCGCGGCGACGTCCGTCACCGGCAGCATCGGTTTCATCGGCCTGCTGGCGCCGCATCTGGTGCGCCCCTTCGTGGGCCATCAACCCAGTCGGGTCCTGCTGCCCTCGGCGTTGTTCGGTGCCATCCTGCTGCTCACGGCGGACATCGCCACAAGGCTCATTCCCACCGCGCAGGACGTGAAGCTGGGCGTGCTTACCAGCCTTGCCGGCACGCCGTTCTTCATCTGGCTGGTGCTGCGCCTCAAGAGGACCGCGCCATGACTCGTCTCAGTGCACAGGGCCTTACAGTCCGTCGTGGCGGGCGCACCATCGTGGACAATGTCTCAATGACGGTGGAGAGCGGCCAGTTCGTCGCCCTGCTCGGGCCCAATGGTGCCGGCAAGTCCACGCTGTTGACCCGTCTCGCCGGCCTTGACGCACCGGATGCGGGGCAGGTCATGCTGGACGGGCAGGCGCTGTCCGCCATTGGTCTGCGCGCTCTGGCGGGACGCCGGGCGTTCCTGCCGCAAGCGCCGCGCGCGGAATGGCCGGTTTCGGTCGAACGACTGGTGGCGCTGGGGCTGACGCCGCATCTGCCGGCCTTTGGCCGTCTGCCGAATGACATGGCGGCGCGGGTGACGCTGATGCTGGCGCAGGCCGATCTTGCGGACCGGCGCGATCAGCCCGCGACCACACTTTCCAGCGGAGAGCTGGCGCGGGCCATGCTGGCGCGGGCGATAGTGGGCGATCCCGATGTGCTGCTGGTCGACGAGCCGCTGGCGGGGCTCGATCCGCGCCATGCGCTGGACGGCATCGCCCGGCTGCGTGGCCTGGCTGATGGCGGCAAGCTCGTCATCGCTTCCCTCCACGATCTCGTACTGGCGGCGCGCTATGCCACTCATGTCGCCGTCCTGCATGAGGGGAGGCTGGTTGCGTTCGGCGAAACCTCGGCGACGCTCACCGCGCCGCTATTGCGCGCGACCTTCGGCGTCGAAGCCTGCGTGAGCGGCGCGGGAACGGCGACCGCCATTGTCGATTTTGTGCCCGAAAGAGCGCCCATGGTCCCGTGAGGGAAGGCTTGGAGCCCGGCATCGACGGCTATGAAACGCGGTGGCGCTCGCGGCGGTAATCGAAGCGGTCGCGAATATGGCGCTGGAAGTAGCGGCCCTTGGACATGGCCTGATGCAGACCCGCGACAACGGCTTCGGGAACCTTGAAATAGCTATAAGTCTCGCCGCTTGTGAATTCGATGATGAGCCGGCTCTCCGCCGCGTCATAGCTGTAGGCGCGGATGACGCTGGAAGGCATGGGCGTCTTCGGCCCTATTGTTGCTCGGGATAATCGTCCGGCGTTACCGTGCCCACATTGGGTCGATCCTCGACCTTCTCGGGCGGCTGACCGCCACGCGTGCGTGGGTCGACTCGTCCCTTGCCGGGCAAAACATCACCGAGCGGGCCGCGCTTGGGGAGTTCGCCCTTTCGCGGAGCGGCGGGATCGTCCTTGGGTGTATCGGCCTTGGCCATGCTGCATTCCCTTCACGAGGAAAACGCGGAAGGCAGTGAATATATCCCGCGAGGCGCTAGGCGTGGTGCTACGGCGGGGTTGATGGCCAGGAGCCCGGGTGCATGGCGAGGGCGGCCAACTCGGCCGGATCCTTCTTGCGCACCGAGGGGCCCATGCCGATGCTCCAGCCGATCATGCTGAGCGCGGGCCCCATATAGCTGTCGACGAAGCACATGCGCATCCGCCAGCCCCCGTGCGCGTCGGCGGGGTGCAGTGCGGGCCCTTCGAAGGCGTGTCGATATATTCCATCGTCGGCGTGGAGTCGGTCAGCACTGTGTCACCATGCCGCAGCGCGGGAATGGTGCCATTGGGATTGACCGCGAGATAATCCGGCTTGTGATCAGCGGAAGAACGCGGCGGTGCGCATCTCGATGCTGGCGCGGGGCGGGGCGTCGGGTGGGCAGGACGGATCGTCGAACCCGCTGTGCGGCACCATGAAGGGTGTGCCGTCGCGATAGGCCATGGTTGTGAAGAGCAGCGCCTCGCGTGGCCCCATGGCGGAGAAATAGACCCAGTGATGCGCGGGCTTGTAGCGCACCAGGAACCCCTCGAAGCTCCATTCCGGCTGGCCGTGATGATCGAATACAGCATCCGCCGCGATCAGGTCGTCGTGCGCCAGCGAGCGGCCATCGAGCATGGCGAGCGGTACGTCCTGCGGCGGCGGAGAAATGGGGCGCCAGACATTGTAGAGCGCGTAGCCGGCATAATCTGCGAGGGTTTCGCCGCGCTGGGCGAGCAGCCGCTCGGCGCTCGCGCGGGCCGTGGGTTCGCTCACGTCATTGTGAATGAAACGAGCTGGTCGCGAATTGTTGAGCGCGCCTGATTCCGTTGAACGCTCGGCAAAGCGCAGGATGCCGGGCCCGGTGTTGACGACCAGCGCCGCGCCGGTCTCGCGTGCGACAAGAGCGCGGATTTCCGCCATGTAGCGATCGGCCTGGGTGGAGTCCCGAAAATCGGTGACGGTGGTGGGCGCGTCAATCAGCGCGAAGCCCTCGGCATCCAGCGTGGGCGCGCGCTGCAACGTGCGCCCATCGATGATGGGAACATCCTGGGGGACGAGATCGAGCTGGTCGCGCGATTGATCGTTGGCGTGATAGCGGGGGCGGGCGATGGCATCGCCACTATAGTTCAGCGTGCCCGTCACGATGCGCGCCTTGCTCTCGACAGAAACGACCATCGGCTTTGCCTCTCCTTAGCTCGCCGGAAAAGTGCCGGGCTTGCAATCATTCACACAAATCAGAAATTGTGATCCGCTTCATCACGTTTTTATGATGTCGATAGAAGCGGGGTTCCGGCATTCGCAAGAGCTGCCGCCCCGTGTTGCGCTTGCGGCGTTATCACCGCGCAGAGATCTTTTCATTCGCGCTTGTGGTTTTTGTGCGCGTAGCGACGGGCGAGCAAAGCGCAAGCCCCTGCAATTCGCGAGCAATCGAACCATAAAGCGAGCGGTGCACGGCATCCGGCCACAATGATTGAAGAAGAGTTGAAGTCGTCGACCAACGGTAGCCGGGCACGAATGCCGCTAGACGTTCGGGGGGCGAAGCCTTCAGCCGCGATGGCTGATCCCGTCGGGAGTGTTGGTGACCCCTGCGGGAATCGAACCCGCGTTTCAGCCGTGAGAGGGCCGCGTCCTGACCGCTAGACGAAGGGGCCATTGCCGCCGTGACATTGTGCATTGCGGCGGCAAGCCGGGCGCCTATGCCCAAGGCAGGCGGGCGGCGCAAGCCCTAAGTGGCCGGAGGCGGCGATTTTTCCGGGGATAGACGACAGGGCGGCGCGAACGGGGCGAGCCACGCTCATGCTGGCCGGCAAGCCGGGCACAACGGATTACGGGAGAGAAGGAGACCCTGGTGGAGCTGAGCGGGATCGAACCGCTGACCTCGTCATTGCGAACGACGCGCTCTCCCAACTGAGCTACAGCCCCACAGGGAGCGCTGCCTATAAGCGGCGTTCTGGGGCAATGCAATCCTGTTTTTCGTGCTTTTTTAGAGGGGCGTTCGCCCTTATTCGCCGGTGCCGAATCCGACATTCAGGAAGCTCGGAAGCGGGCCGTTCCAGCCATCGTCCGGTGCGTCTTCCTCGCGCGTGTGGCGGGGTTTGCGGCCGCTACGTTCGTCGCGCGAGTCGCGCTCGCGAACGGGACGAGCCTCATCGCGCGGCGCCGCTCGCTCGTCGGGGGCCTTGGCACCCGGCGCCTCGCGCCTCGACGGGCTCTCGGCTTTGGCCTCGGCCTTGTCCTGCGCCCGGGACTCGCGCCGGGCATTGCCGCCGCCATTTGCACT
>DASRXY010000334.1:0-8065 GCA_035654035.1 Sphingobium sp.
TTCGATCCTCGGGCCCGAAGCAAGCGTCTACAGCTTCAAGCCTGGCACGCGCGACGGATCGATGACGCTGATCCCGCCGACGCCGGCGCAGCCGCGGCCCGATGCACTCACGGCCATTCCGGGCAACTGGTGGAACAATGGCGAATTCCGCGATCAATATGATCCGGCGACCGACCAGTTCACCACGCTCGCCGAGATGTTCGCGCGTGACGTCGCCGTGCCGCAGGCCCGCGAATATGTCTCGCCCGATGGAAGCCTGGTGCTGCCCGCCTATCGCGTGTTCCAGCAGGGGCCGGTTTCGCGTCAGGGCTGGCGTTTCTCCCATTCGCTCGACACGTACGGCTTCCTCACGGCCAAGCCGGGCGAACGGGTGTTCATCAGCAACGAGTCCGAGGATCGCACTTTCAGCGGCCTGCTCGGTGAAGGGGGTGCGGTAACGGACCTCAAGCCCTTCGCCAACCGGGGCGGCGAGAGCGTCGCGGTCGACCGCGATGGCAATGTCTTCATCGCCAACGGCCAGGTGTTCGTCTTCGATCGCGCGGGCAAGCCGCTCGGCCGCATCGACGTGCCGGATCGCCCGCTCCAATTGCTCTTCGGCGGCGCGGATCGGCGCACGTTGTTCATTCTTACGCACCACGCGCTCTACGCGGTGGCGCCATGATCGACTGATTGCATCAACCAAAGAGAGAGACCAGGGGAGGTTCCAACATGGACATTCTTGAACAGATGAACGGCGGGAGGGCCCGTCATACAATGCGAATGGCGCTGCTAGCCGCCGGCGTCGCTTGCGCGGCGATGGCATGGGGCGCTCCGGCGCAGGCACAGGACGACGCCGCGGCGGCTTCCGGCGAGGAGCGCTCGCAGGACATCGTCATCACCGGCTCGCGCATCGTCTCGCCCAACTTCTCGGCACCCACGCCGGTGCAGGCGATCAATGCCGAGCAGATCGCGCAGAACGCACAGCCCAACATCTTCACCACCATCGCCCAGTTGCCCTCGCTGCAGGGCTCGACCGGCGTCACGGTGGGGAACAACAGCACGTCGAGCGGCACGCAGGGTCTCAGCGCCTTCGCGCTGCACGGCCTCGGCACCAGCCGCACGCTCACGCTGCTCGATGGCCAGCGCGTGGTCGGCGCCAATGTGAACGGCACGCCGGACATCAGCCTCTTCCCGCAGCTTCTCATCAAGCGTGTGGATGTCGTCACCGGCGGTGCGTCGGCCTCCTATGGCTCGGACGCGGTCAGCGGCGTGGTCAACTTCATCACCGACACGCGCTTCGAGGGCATCAAGGGCAACATCCAGGGTGGCATCAGCACCTATGGCGACAACAAGCAGGCGCTCGTCCAGCTCGCTGTGGGCCGCTCCTTCATGGACGACCGGCTGCACATCCAGCTCAGCGGCGAATATGACCATGAAGATGGCGTCGGCCCCGGTGGCTTCGGCGAAGAAATGGCGGCGGGCCGCAACTGGTATCGCACCAGCACCTTCTTCAACACCGGCAGCGAAGCCGGCGGCGGTGGCCCGCAGTATATCGTCGGCGATCATGCGCAGGCCTATCAATATTCGAAATATGGCCTGATCACCAACGGCCCGCTCCAGGGCACGGCCTTCGACGCCGCGGGCAACCCTTATCCGTTCGTCTATGGTGGCAATCTGGACGGCGTGCAGGGCATCCCGGCCAAGAATCCGGGTGGCAGCGTCACCAATTGCTATGCCGGCTTCTGCGTCGGCGGCGACCTCTCCGGCAATGTCGGCATCGGCACCACCTTGCAGACGCCGATCGAACGCTGGAACGGCTATGGCCGCATCGGCTTCGACTTCGCCCCGGGCAACGAGATGTACGTGACCTTCAATGCGGCACGCATCGAGACGAGCACCCAGCCGAACCCGGGCGCGGCCAAGCAGGGCATCACGATGCAATGCTCCAGCCCCTATGTGCCGGACATCATCAAGCAGCAGTGCGCGGATGCGGGCATCACCAGCTTCGGCTTCGGCGTCAGCAATGCCATTCTGCCTAACATTGTGGTCAGCCCGACGCGTCAGCAGTATCGCGTGGTAGCCGGCCTCAAGGGCGCGGTCGGCGTCGCCGGCACCGAGTGGCGCTATGACGGCTATTACCAGCATGGCGAGAACATCACCGACATCAAGGTGACGGACATCACGCTCAACGCGCGCTACAATGCGGCGGTTCAGGCCATCCTGCTCGACGGGCAGATCGTCTGCGCCAACCCGATTGCGCGGGATTCCGGTTGCCGGACGCTGAACATCATCGGCGGCACGCCGGCGCCGGAATCGACGCTGGCCTATATCGCACCCGGTTCAGGCCCCTATCAGCACACGCGCCAGACGCAGAATGTGGTGAGCCTCAACATCTCCGGCGAGCCGCTCACGTTGCCGGGCGGACCGGTCTCGGTCGCGTTCGGTGGCGAGTGGCGCCAGGAATTCTACAAGGTGACGGGCGACCCCTACAGCAACGGCAACGGTGCCGCGAGCGGGCCGGAGGCTTTGCTCTACCCCATCGATCCGTTGCTCAATGCCGGCGGCAACAACTGGTATGCCGGCAACTATCGCAGCGGCAAGGGCAAGTATAACGTCACCGAGGGCTATCTCGAAGTGAACGTGCCCCTGTTCGATTCCGATGCGATGGGTAAGGCCAACTTCAACACGGGCATGCGCGTCACCCATTATTCCACGTCGGGCACGGTCACGACCTGGAAGATCGGCGGCACCTGGGATACGCCGCTGGACGGCGTGCGCATCCGCGGCGTGACCTCGCGGGATATCCGCGCGCCCAATCTGTCGGAGCTGTTCGCGGCCGGCAGCTCGGTCAACATTCCGAACTTCAACAACCCGTTCTACGATCCCAACGATCCGAACAACGCCAACAACGGTCCGCCGCAGGTCAACATCCTGCAGATCACGGGCGGTAACCCCAATCTGACGCCGGAGAAGGCGCGCAACACGACCGTGGGCATCGTGCTCTCGCGGCCGAGCTGGGCGCCGGGCCTGAGCCTGTCGTTCGATTACTACAACATCAAGATCAAGGACGTGATCTCCAGCCTCTCGGCCGCGCAGGTCGTGGAGTTCTGCAAGGACGGGCGGCTTACCAACTGCAACGGCCTGTTCAACCTGCTTGGCCCGAACCAGTCCGACAATTTCGTGCGGACGCAGCCCTTCAACTTCGCGGAGCTGCACGGCGAAGGCTTCGACATCGAGGCCAGCTACCAGATCAGCAATCCGCTTGGTCTGGATGGCCGCCTGACGCTGCGGGCGCTGGCGACGCATGTGCTCAAGAATGTCTCGATCTCGGGCATTCCAGGCACGGAGCCGACGGACTCGGCGGGCGTCAATGCCGGCTCCACGCCGGACTGGAAGGTACTGGCTACGCAGAGCTTCAGCACCGACAAGTGGCGCCTCACGCTCCAGCAGCGCTGGTTCTCCGATGGCGTCTACAACAACAACTATGTGGTCTGCCAGACGAACTGCCCGCCTTCGACCAGCATCCATCGCACCATCAACAGCAACTTCATGCCCGGCGCGCTTTACTTCGACGTTTCGGGATCGGTGAACGTGCGTGAGGGCATGGAAGCCTATTTCAAGGTGGACAATCTGTTCAACAAGGACCCGGCGCCCTCGCCGCAGACCAATACGGGCATCGACGTCAATCCGGCGCTCTACGACGTGATTGGACGGATGTACCGCGTGGGCCTTCGCTTCAACTTCTGAAGCGGGGCGGGCGCCGGTAGGCTGCACCCTCCCGGCGCCCGCCACTCTTTCATTGTCGTCTCTTCCCCTAGCCCGGCCATCGTGCCGGGCATTTTTTATGGGCGGAAAGCAGAGGTGGGTGTCCGCGCAGAGGCGCAGAGGGTGCTGAAGGGGGGAGGGATAAGGCAGGTTACATGGGACGGCGAAGGCGCGGAGGCGCGGAGAAGAAGAGTTGCGGGCCGATTCCGCTTTCCCAGAAAAGGCGAGGGCTTGACCCTCAGGCATGGGCAACGCTCTTTGTGCCGCGCCTCCGCGCCTCCGCGCCTCCGCGCCTCCGCGTGCCCTATCTTCCTGCGCCCTCTGCGCGTCTGCGCGGGACAAAAAGAAACCCCGACTTTCGCCGGGGTCTCCATGGTCTTCCGTGTAGCGCCGATCGGCGCGGATCATTTCCGGTCGGCGGGCCGTGCGGGTGCGGTGTGTTCCTGGACGCCGGGGCCGGGGATTGCGTCCTTGTAGTCGACCAGTTCTTCGACCGGGCGATGGCCGGCCCAGGCAATGGCCCGCAGCAACATATTCTGGATCTGATAGTTGACGACATTCTCGTAGAGATGGCCCTGCATCCAGGCGAAGGCGCGGGCTGGCTTGCCGCCGGGCACGGTGTGCTCATAGGTCCAGATCTGCGGCACCGTCTGGCCCGCGCCGCCGCCCTGGCGCGCGACGGGGACATCGGCGATCACCGTGGTCGCCAGCACGTTGATCTTGGCATCCTTCGCCCAGGTCATCCGGTAGAAGGCCTCATCGAACAGCGTGAGATTGCTCATGCCTTTCATGATCGGATGATCGGGCTGGGTGATGGTGTAGGTGACGGGCACGTCGAGCGTAAAGTTGATCTCGCCATGCTTCTTGGCGCCGCCCACATAGCTGGCGAACTGCTCGGGATCGGGCCCGCACAGCGCGTCATGAATGGAGACGATGCCGCCGCCGCGCTTGACGAAGGCATCCAGCGCCGCCTTTTCGGCGGGTGTCATATAGCCCGCATCGCCCTTGTAGATGACGAGCACGTCCACGCCTTCCAGCTCCTGTGCGCTGGGGGCATGAAGCGAGCCGTCGACCACCGCACCATGTTCGGTCAGGATCTTGGACCAGTCCGCGACAAACTGCGGATAGTCATGCTGGCCGCGGAAATGGGTCTTGAGCCCGCCGCGGATATAGACCTTCATGCCATTGAGATTCTGGCCGGGAATGCTCGGCGTCTTGAGCAGGGCGGCCGTCTGTGCGTCCGTGTCCTGCGCCATGGCGGGCGCCGCGATGAGCCCGAGGGCTAGGCCGAGCGGCGCTGCCCATATGATCCGTCCACGCATCTTTGTCTCTCCCTTGGGTTGTTCAGCGCGCGGTCCAGCCGCCGTCGATCAGGAAATCCGTGCCGGTGATGAAGCCGGCGGCATCCGAGCAGAGGTAGGTGACGAGCGCCCCCACTTCCTCCGGCTTCCCCCAGCGTCCGACCGGCAGGCTGCGCAGGAAGGCGGCATTGGCCTCCGCGTCGTTCATCACCGGCGCGTTCATCGGCGTGGCGAAGGGGCCGGGGCTGATGCCGTTCACCGTGATGCCGTCGCCCGCCAGCTCGAGCGCCAGCGCGCGCGTGAAGCCGAGCAGCGCGGACTTGGCCGAGGAATAGGCCGTGCGCTGTGGCAGCGAAACATGGGCGAGGATGGACGTGAGATTGAGAATGCGCCCGAAGCCGGCCCGCTGCATGCCGGGCACAAAGGCGCGGCAGGCGAGGAAGGTGCTGATAAGGCTCGAATCGACAACGCCGCGAAACTCCTCCAGCGTGAAGTCGACCATGTTCTTGCGCAGGTTGGTGCCGGCGCTGTTGACGAGGATGTGCGGGGCGCCGAAGCGCGCCGTTACGGCCTCATGCAGGCGCGCAACATCGCCTTCGTCCACCATCTCGGCCGTGAAGGTCGCGGTGGTAATGCCCGCGCCGTCCATTTCCGCCTTGAGCGCATCGAGCTTCGCGGCATTGCGCCCGACCAGCGCGAGCTGCGCGCCGGCCTCGCCCAGGGCGCGCGCCATGGCTTCGCCCAGGCCGCCGCTGGCGCCGATGAGCACGGCGGTCTTTCCCGTCAGTTCGATCTTCACTGTCTATTCCAGTCCTTAGTTGTTCAGGGCTCGATGCCCGGGTTCGGTGCGGCTTGCGCCGGAGTGCGCTTGCCCTCCACATCCAGCACCATCCACAGCAGCGCGCCCACCACGGCCATGCCGGCCATGACGTAGATGACCGGCGTCCAGTCATTGCCGGAGCGCTGGAGAATGATGCCCGTCACCACCGGTGCGATGAAGCCGGAGAAATTGCCGAACATGTTCATCGTTGCGGCGACGGTGGCCGTGTAGCGCCGGCCGATTTCCACGCAGCTATTCCAGGAGATCGGCACGGTGAGGTCGCCGCAGAAGCTGATGGCCGCCATCAGCGCGATCGCCGCGGCCGCGCTGCCGACATTGGGCAGGGCTGCGAGCATGAGCGCGACGAGGACGAAGGCGGTGATGGCAATGGCGCGGCGTGGGATGGCCGACGGGATCCAGCCGCTCACCAGCGTGCCCAGGCCGCCGGCGAGCAGCGGCAGCATAGTCAGGCCCGCCGTGGCGGCGGCGCTCTGGCCGTGGCGCTCCTGAAGGAATGTCGGCAGCCAGGTGATGAAGAAATACCAGACATAGGACCAGCAGAAATACTGGAGCACGAGCAGCAGGACCTGGCCGCGCAGCAGCACCTTGAGCCAGCTCCCCTGTTCCTCGTCGCGCACCATCGCGGCCGAATCCTCAAGGAGCGCCAGTTCGGCGGCGTTCACCTTGGGATGGTCGGCGGGATGCTCGCGGAAGCGCGGCAGAAAGAAGGCGACCCAGACGACGCCAAGCAGAGCGAACGCCACGAAGCTCCATCGCCAGCCGAAAAGCTGGATGCCGATCAGCGCGAGGGGCGGAGCGATGGCGCCGCCCCAGCGCGTGGCGGCCCACATCATGGCCTGGGCGCGGAAGCGCTCGCCGGCCGGCAGCCACTGGCTGAGCATACGCGTCAGGTTAGGGAAGCAGCCTGCTTCGCCCGCGCCGAACAGGAAGCGGATGAGCCACATGGAGGCATAGCTCCAGGCCGCGCCCGTCATGGCCGTGAAGAAGGACCAGAAGAGCACGATCTGCGTGAGGACCCGCCGCACGCCGCGCTTGTCGCCATAGAGGCCCATGGGGATTTCGAAAGCGGCATAAGCGAGGCCGAAGGCGCCCAGCACCGCGCCCAGCTCGGCCTTGCTGAGGCTCAGGTCCTCGGCAATCGGTCCGGCCGCCTGCGCGATGGCCACCCGCTGAATGTAAGACAGGATGGCGAGGGATAGGGCAAAGCCCACCACGCCATAGCGGACCCGTGTGGGCGTCATGCGTCTCTCCCGTGCGTAGGGCGTGCGGCCATGGCGATCATTGTCAATGCCTCCCCCCAAGTCCATCCCCTATTGGATCTGGAACTGTATACTAAAAACACAGGAGGCGTTGTCAACGCCGATCAGTGGCGGCATAGGAATGAAGGATACCGTGCCGGATTTCGCGGTTTCCGTTGAGCGATTCGCGCATTTTAGCTGTATTCATTTAGGGGGAGGGGCATGACGAATCCCGGAGTAACGCAGACAGGCCCGCTTGCTGCGACCATCCGCGAGGGCACGGTGGCGCTGGTCACCGGATCGGGGCGCGGCCTCGGGCGACGCATCGCGGAGAGGCTGTCGGAAGCTGGCGCCGCGGTCGCCATCCACGACATCAGCGAAGAGGCGCCAGCGCAATATGGCGAGGCGGAGAATCTGTCGGCCGTGGCGCGGATGCTGGCACGCGAGGGACGTCCAGCCATCGGCGTGACCGGCGACATCACGGACGAGGCCGCCATCGCGCGGATGGTAGGTGAAGTGGAGGCCGCGCTGGGGCCGATTTCCATTCTCATCAACTGCGCGGGCGGCGACATCGGCGCGGCGGGCGGCAAGCCCAGCCCCAATGGTGCACTCGATATCTCGATGGCGGACATGCGGGCCGTCATGGATCGCAATTTTCTGGGCACGTTCCTGATGTGCCGGGCGGTGGTGCCGGGCATGATCGCGCGGCAGCAGGGCAGCGTCGTCAATTTCGGTTCGCTCAACGGGCAGATGGGTGTGGCGTCCGAAGTCGTCTATGCCTGCGCCAAGGCTGCCATCGTCCACTATACGCGCTGCCTGGCGGTGGAAACCCGCCCCCATGGCGTGCGTGTGAACGCGATTGCACCGGGCCCTGCAATGAGCGCGCGCTTTCTCGCGACGCGGGCTACCGACCCCAAGATGCGGGCGGAAGGGCCCTCGCT
>DASRXY010000335.1:0-4474 GCA_035654035.1 Sphingobium sp.
CTGCACCGCTTTTCTCCGCCGCCGACATCAAGGCGCCCATTGCCGCGCTGTTGCCCGCCCATGCGCATCTCACCGGCACGATCGATGGCGATTTCCTGGCGACCGAGGCGGGCTTCGTCCATCGGCGTCACGTCCGGCCGCTCAACGAGACGGAGACGGACTGGGTCGCCGTGGCCGAGCGCGCGCTCGGCAGCCCCTATGTGTGGGGTGGGCGCGGCGGCCTTGGCCATGATTGCTCCGGGCTGGTGCAGGTCGCGCTCGCCGCCTGCGGCATCGCCTGCCCGCGCGACACCGACCAGCAGGCCGAGGCGCTCGGCTCGCCGCTCGACGATCAGGCCCGGCTCCGACGAGGGGACGTGATTTTCTTCCCCGGTCATGTCGGCCTGATGGTCGACGGGGAACGGCTGCTCCATGCCAATGCGCACTGGATGGCCGTGACGATCGAGCCGCTCGCCGATGTGATCGCGCGGCTCGCGGAGATGCATGAGCAGCCGGTGACCGCCAGGCGGAGAGTAACGCCATGACGCAAATTTTCATCGACGGTGCCGCCGGCACCACGGGCATCCAGATCCGGGAGCGGCTTGCCGGCCGGAGCGAGTTCAGCCTGATCGAGCTGGACGATAGCGCACGCAAGGACGATGCCGCGCGTGCGCAGGCCATCAATGCCGCCGACATCGTCATCCTGTGCCTGCCGGACGACGCGGCGCGCGCCGCCGTGGCCATGATCGCCAATGAGCGCACGCGCGTGATCGACGCTTCAACCGCGCATCGCACGGCGGCGGGCTGGGTCTACGGCCTGCCGGAGATTTCGGGGCATGAGGCGGTCGCCGGGGCTCGCTTCATTTCCAACCCCGGCTGCTATTCCACTGGCTTCATCGCGCTGGTCGCCCCGCTGGTCGCGGCCGGTCTGATCCCGGCCGACGCTCTGCTCTCCTGCAATGCTGTTTCCGGCTATTCGGGCGGCGGGAAAACAATGATCGCGGAGTTCGAAAACGGCGATGGCGCGCCGACGGCCTGGCGCACCTATGCACTGACGCTCGGCCACAAGCATGTACCGGAAATGCAGGCGCGCTGCGGCCTCGCCCATGCGCCGCTGTTCGCCCCCGCTGTCGTGCCCGTCTATTCCGGCATGGTCGTGGATGTGCCGCTGCACAGCGCGATGCTGGCGCCGGGCACCAGCGCGGACACGCTGCGCGCCGCGCTTACCGATCATTACGGCGCATCGCCGATCATCACGGTGGCGCAGGGCTATGAGCCGGCAACGCTGCCGATCGAGCGGATGAAAGACAGCGACGGCATGCGTCTCTTCGTCTTCGGCGAGGGCGCACAGGTCCGACTGGTCGCAGCGCTCGACAATCTGGGCAAGGGAGCTTCGGGCGCGGCCGTGCAGAATCTCAATCTCATGGCTGGCCTGCCGGAGACCACGGGCCTGCGCCTCTAAAGCCGCCGATTCGCAGTGCGACCCGACCGCCCGGATATGAACCGGGCCGGTGCCGCTTCCACCAATGCGGACCAACCGCCGGGCCTTGCGGATCGGCGCGGCGCGCCTATCTCGCAGGAAGAGCACGGAAAGGATCGAGACGCATGAGCGCGACGGCAACTTTGGCGGGCGGCTGCTTCTGGTGCACGGAAGCCGTCTATCAGGATCTCGAGGGTGTCGAGGCCGTAGAGAGCGGCTATATCGGCGGCACGACGGACAATCCCACTTATGAGGAGGTCTGCTCGGGCCGCACCGGCCATGCCGAGGCGATCCGCATCACCTACGACCCCGAGCGTATCGGCTATAGTGACTTGCTCGACGTCTTTTTTGCCACGCATGATCCCACCACGCTGAACCGCCAGGGGAACGACGTGGGCACGCAATATCGCTCCGCCATCTTCCCGCATGACGAGGCGCAGGCCGAACAGGCGCGCGCCGCACTCATCCGCGCACAGGCCGATTTCGCCGAGCCCGTCGTCACCACTATCGAACCCTATGGCCGCTGGTGGCCGGCGGAAGAGTATCATCAGGATTATTGGGAGCGCTCCGGCAGCCGCAATCCTTATTGCATGGCAACCATTCCGCCCAAGCTCCAGAAGCTGCGCCGCAAGTTTGCCGAGCGCGTGCGCGCCTAGCTCCGCTGGACAGGCGCCGCCGGTCCGTGCATCCCTGCACTGCCGGATCTGCCGGCACGGGAGACGATCGCATGCCCGCTTTCGGTACCGCCTCCGCCGCCACACTGGCCGCAGCCCTGCTCCTGCCCGGCTGCGTGGCGAAAACCGCGCTCGATGTCGCCACCCTTCCGGTGAAAGCCGGCGCTAAGGCCGCAGACTGGGCCACGGAGAGCGACGATGAGGCCGACCGCAACCGCGGCCGCGAGTTGCGCAAGAAGTGCGAGAAAGATTCCAATCCCGATTATTGCGGCTGACAAGGCAGGGCGCCGCATTGCGTCCCTGGAGCGATCGCGCGCTCAGACGGCCGCGCGCGCCAACCGGTCGTTGATCGCCACGCCGATGCCGATCATCGGCACGGGTGCCACCGAGATGCGCGGGCAGGCGCTGTCATCCGCCTCGTGCAGCGCCGCGAAGAGATTGGCCGCCGCCTCGACCAGATCCCCCCGCTCGGAGAGATTGCGCTGGCAGGGGCCAGGCCCGAAACCGATGTGAAACTGATCCGGCGCGGGGGCCGCGCAGTCGAGCGCCAGCGGCTTGGACGGCGCATAATGGCTGGCAAGCTGGCCCGGCGCCGTCACGCCGCCCTCCTCGGCCGTGCTCTCGCTGCCGCTCAACCGCACGGCCGGAACGCCGGCGGCCCGTTCGATCGCGTCCCGCGTGATCGGCCCCGGCCGCAGCACCATCACCCGATCCGCTTCGGGCCGCACAATGGTCGATTCCACACCTTCCGACGTGGGCCCTGCGTCAAGGATAAGCGGGATGCGTCCGCCCAGGCTCGCCAGCACATGCATGGCCCGCGTGGGACTGATCGCGCCCGAACGATTGGCGGAAGGCGCGGCGAGCGGCACGCCTGCCGCGGCGATCAGCGCCCGCATCGCGGGATGGGAGGGAAGCCGAACGGCGAGCGTTGGCAAGCCCGCACTCGCCAGCTCTGCCACCGGGCTATCCAGCAGGCGCGGCAACACCATGGTGAGCGCACCGGGCCAGAAGGCGGCCGCCAACCGCTCGGCCAGGGGCGAGAAGGCCACCAGTGTCTGCGCCATGGCGAGATCGGCGACATGCACGATCAGCGGATTGAAGGCGGGACGTCCCTTGGCCTCGTAGATCCGCGCGACCGCCGTTGCATTGGTGGCATCGGCCGCGAGACCATAAACCGTCTCGGTCGGCACGGCGACTGGCTCGCCCGCGCGAATGAGCGCCGCCGCCTCGGCCAGCGCAGTGCGATCATAGGGGCGGATCTGAGTGGCCATGGCAGGCGCGTGATGCGACATGTGCCGCCTATAGCGACCTTGCATGACGGGATGAAGCATCTTCCCGACGCCGGCTTGGGCCTCCCGCCCGCCCGTAATCCAAAATTGCGGTTCCCAGCCCCTGCCCCAGGCCTTAGGAGCACGGCCATGACGAGCGAAGACCAAACCGCCCTGAACCGCATTGCTGCCGCGCTGGAGCGCCTGGCTCCCGAGCCGCCCGCTCCCGTCGATCTGGAGACCCATGCCGCCTATCGCTGGGACGGCCGACACCTAAGTGCCATTCCCGATTTCCAGCCGCTTGATTATGCGCTGCTCACCGGCATCGACGCGCAGAAGGAAGCGTGCCTCGAAAACACCCGGCGCCTTGCGCAAGGTTATGCCGCGCATGACATCCTGCTCTGGGGCGCCCGCGGCACGGGCAAGTCCGCCACCGTCGCGGCCTGTATCGGCGCGGTGCAAAAGGAGGGACTATCGCTCGCGCTGGTGGAAGTGGCGACGGACGACCTGCGCAGCCTCGCCACGCTGTTCGGATTATTGCGCGACACGCGTCGGCCGATCGTCCTCTACATCGACGATCTCGGCTTCGATGGCGATTTCGGCGCAGACGCGCGCGCGCTGCGCTCGCTGCTCCAAGGCGGGGCCGCCAGCCGGGGCAGCAACATTCGCCTCTATGCGACCTCCAACCGGCGCCATATCGTGCCGCGCTCGATGTCGGAGCAGGACGACCCGCTGCACATACGCGACGTGGTCGACGACCGGCTCGCCCTTGCCGATCGCTTCGGCCTCTCGCTCGGCTTCCACGCGCTCGATCAGGACACCTATGTCGCCATGGTGAAGCGCTATGCCGCCCGCTACGACCTCGCCGTCGACCCCGCCGCCGCTATCCAGTGGGCGACCCAACGCGGCAGCCGCTCGGGTCGCGTGGCCTGGCAGTATATCGTGGAACTGGCTGGTCGGGCGGGCCGCGCACTGGATGATGCAGCCCCTCAGTCACCGGCGAGCGCCGCTGCCGCGCCATCCGAAGGCGTATCCGACAGCCGGGGCAGCACAGGCGCCCCCTCCCCGGCGTC
>DASRXY010000336.1:0-10080 GCA_035654035.1 Sphingobium sp.
GTCAGGCTGCGCCGTCCCGCCAGCCGCGCACGCAGCACCCGGTCGGCCAGCGCACGGGCCGGATCGGCGGCAAGCGCGGCGGGCAGCCCCAGTTCCTCGCTCCGCTGCCCCGGTCCCGGCCGCTCGGCGGATTGCGCGCCGATCTGATAATCGCGCGCAGGATCAAAATGCCGGACCGAGAGACGCGCGGGCACCTCGTCGAGCGGCAGGCACCGCTTTTCGCCCGGTCGCTCCATTTCGCCGTCAATCGCATGCACCACTCTCTTCGCGGCCAGCGTGCGGCCCGTCTCCACGCGCGCAACGAGCTGGATCTCATCGCCCTCTTCGCGCCAGCGCAGCCCATGCACGTCGACCAGCGGCCCAATCGCTTCGCCCAGATCGCTGCCATCGGCGGCATAGCCCTGCACGGCCGGTTCCGTCTCGCCGAGAAAGGCCACATCTCGCCTCATCAGATCGCCAGCGACGGTGCTCACCATCATGCTTCCCTCGTCCGCGATCACTTCCACCGTCAGCGAGGGAATGCGATTGCCGAAGTCCGCCAGTTGCAGTTCCTCCAGCACCATATAGGCCAGCCCGCGGAAGGCCGGCGCCTGCGTCACGCCTACCGCCGCTGCGATCAGCGGATCGACTGCCTGCCCCGCGGCGCCATCATGGATGCGGCAGGCCGCAACCGGCGCCTTGAAATCCCCCGCCGTACCCCGCAGCAGATTGCCGTCCGCCCAGATACGCCCGATGCCCCGGATCGGCCGCGAGGAAAGCGCCACGGCGAGGCTCGCCGAATAGCTGTAGCTCGTCACGCTGGGGCGCCCCTTGCCGCCTCCGCTAGTCGCACTCGCCTCCTTGAGGTCCGTCGCCCAGATCACCGTTCCCGCCACGCGCATCCGCCCGTAGAGGCGCGGGATCTGCGCCCCGTAGCGCGATGTCTGGACGCTGAGGTCAGTCAGCCGCGGCCCGGTTCGCGGGCCCGGCTTGAAGATCAGTGCATCGGCCGTCTGCCCGACCAGCGCACCGATGGCGCCGCCGATAGGTCCGCCCAGCACCGTGCCGATCGCCGTGAATACCAGGGTCGCCATGTCAGTCACTCTCTCCTTCCGGAACACGCCACAGTCCCAGGATCGGCCAGGGCGCCGGCGGCGGCATCAACACAACCCGACCTAGGCCGGCATGGGCATGCACATGGCCCGCTTCCGCCCGGATCATGAGGTGGAGCTGCATCGGCCCACTGTCGACGAGCAGCACATCGCCGGGCTGCTCCCCATCGGCCGGCACCAGCCCGCCGGCCCGCAGCAGCGCGTTCGCCCGCGCCCGGCCGGTGCCGCGCAGCGCATAAGCAGGCGGCTCGCTCACGCGCAGCCCTGCTCCCGTCAGCGCCGCCAGCACCAGCCCCACGCAGTCGAGCCCCGTCGCCGGGACGCGCCCGCGTAGACGGAACGACGCGCCGACGAGCGCCAGCGCCTCCGCCGCAATGCGGTCTCCAATCGTCATGAGTCAGGCTCCCGGATAGCGGGTCAGCAGGTCCATGCCCGGCAGGAAAGGCTCGCCACGGAAATTGACGGCATTGCCAAAGCGCCCCGCGCAGGTGGCGAGCCGTTTGTCGCAGCCCTGCGTCAGCAGCGCCCGTTCGCCCGGCATCACCGGGAGGGGCGGCGGCTCGGCAAGGGTCAGCGTGTCGCCGCTCTGGTCGACGATCATCTGGTCGATGCCCGCGCAAGCACCCGTCAGCCAGCGCAGCGTGCCGAACGGATAGCGCCCCGCCTCCAGTCCCGAGAAGCGCACAGTCTCGCCATCGCTCGCGGTCAGCATCGCCAGGCGCTGCAAGGGCCGAAGGTCCACGGTGCACGCCGCATCGCCCAGCCGTGCCCGGCACGTTGGACTCGTCGCCGGCGCGGCGGGTCGCGCCAGCAGTGCCCCCAGCCCCTGCAAGGCCACGCTATATTGCGCGCCCGTCTGCGCGATGCTCCCCAGCGTGCCACGCGCGAGCTCCAGCCACAGGGCGCCCGGGTCTGTCCATTCGGTGAGGTGCAGCATCGCTCTTGCCCCATCCCAGCGCCCCGCATCGAGGTCCGCTGCACTGATCGCCGCACTGCTGATCGCGCCCTGCACTTCGGTCAGATCGGCCCTCGGATCGCCGCCGCGCAGCACGGCGCTCGGCGTGATGCCGGGCGCCGGCGCATAGATGAGGCCGTCCACCTCCAGCGCCCGGTCATGGCTGGTAAGACCGATCGTCACGCCATCGCGCCGCTCCAGCCGCCAGCAGAAGGCAAAGGCGCACAGCTCCTGCGCCAGGATCGCCGCCGCCCCGCTCATTCGCGAATCTCCACCAGCGGCACGGACGGCACGATCCCCGCCGCGAAGGTCTCACGGTCGATCTCCAGCCGGTCCTCGGCAAAGCGCACCGGCACATCGAAGACAAAGCCCGCGCTCACCGTCACACCCGCACCGGGCGCCATCTCGAACAGGATTTCACCCCGCCCGTCATGACTCCAGCCGCTCGTCTGCTCCACGCCATCGAGCGCCACGCGGATCGAGCCCGCCACCGGTCGCGTGATAGGCCGCAATTGGGCCTCACTGCCCGCGCCATAGCGCTTGACGAGCGCGAAGGCCGCCTGTGCCCCATCGCCCACGCCCAGCACCTGGTCGCCCGCATCCGGCTCCCCACCGAACGCGCCCGACACATGGTCGAACGGATCGCGGAAACGGAACCCCCGCGCCGCACCCCGCCGTGCCCGGAAAAAGGCGATCAGCGCCGCGATGTCCGCCTCCGAGCGCACGCCCGGCCCGGCATCAAAGCGCAGCCGCGCATCCGCCCATTGCGTCGAACGCTGCTCATGGCCCGAGATGCTCTCGACGATGCGCGTGGAGAAAGCCGGCGCCACCTGCGCCCGCGCACCGATGTCGAGCGGGAAAGGAATGTCGTCGAATGCCTGCACCTCAGCATCTCCCGAAAGATGGAACAGCGTGAATCCGTCGCGTGCCACTTGCGGCAACGCCCAGATGAACGTGGCGGCACTCTGCCCCCGCGCAGCCTCGGCTGCCCGTGCGATGCGGGCCCAGGCCGTGGCGGTCGCGCTCGCGCCGAGCCCCGCCGGTACGAAGCCCGCGAGATAATGCTGATCCGCCACGCCGTAGCCGAGCCGTGCCGCCAGCACCGCGCGCGCATTCGCGGTGCGCGCGCCATGCCCATCCGTCACCCAGTCATAATCCTCGACCTGAAGCCGGTCGAAGGCCGGCGCCGCCCAGTCCAGCGGTACATTGGCCCGCCGCAGCTCCGGCGCGGCGGGATCGAGCACGCTCGGCAGGAAAACCAGCAGCAGCAGTTCCGCATCCGGCGCCTCGGCCCGCACCGCCGCGCCCAACGCCGCCGTCGATGCCGCCAGCAGCCCCCCTGCCGCATCCAGCAGCGCCGTCTGCCCGACATCCAGCGGCGCGAACACGCTCGCAATCTCCGGCGGCGCGCCGCCCAGCGCCGCCACGGTCGCATCGTCATAGAGGCAAGGCCGCCCGTCCCCCGTTACCCACCACCAGGGTTCGCCGATCTGGAAGCGCACGCCCAACCCTGCATCGCGGGCCAGGACCACGAAGGCCCGTCCCACTGCCTGAAGATAGGCCATGGCCGCGCCATTGGCCGGCGAGAGCAGAGTCGAAGGCGGCGACCATCCCGTGAGCGCCGGCGCCCCGTCCCACGCGCGCTGTTTCCATGCGTCCGGGCAATAGGCATCGAACAGCTCATAACTCAGCGACAGGATGAGCCCAAAGCCAAGCGCCTTGCACCGCGCAGCGAAATCCGCATGCCACCGCGCGCACGGCGCATTGATCGCCCCGCCCGCCAGCGTCACGGCGAACCCCTCGCCCGCCGGCCCCAGCCGAGGATAATGGCTCATGCCCACATAATGATTGATCGCGCCGCGATAACCCAGATGCAGGGCCTGCCGCAGCACGCGCTCAGGCGTCAGATTATAACAATCGTCATAGCCGGTCGCGATGGAGACGCCATGCTCGGGCACCATTGCGTCGCCCACCTCCAGCACCGATCGCGGCCCCGCACAGCCTATCTCGCTCAGCTCCACCCAGCCCCCTGTGGCGGCCGGAAACACTGTCTCGCCTTCATCATAGGCCGGCGGCACGATGGAGATGAACAGCCGGTCGATGTCGTGGGGCCACACCGGGTCCGCCTCCTCGGGCAGCGTGTAGCCGCCGACCAGCGCATCGAAGTCCAGCGTCACCACCGCATCCTCGGGCGAGCCGACGGCGTAGTTCCACAGCCGCACATACCAGGCACGCGGCGCGCCGGCCGCGTCCCGCCCTTCGATGGTGAGCGTCGGCCCGTGCACCGCATCGAGCGGTTTCACGCCGCCCGAGCGCCAGTGGAAACGCAGCACGCAGCCGGAGAAATCCCGATCGCACGCATAGGCCAGCAGCGGATGATCCCAGCGGTCCTCCGCGTCCCAGATCAACCCTGCCAGATCGCCCGACGTATGGAAGACGGCATCCACGCGCAGCCCGTCCGCACCGGCGGTCACCACGCTCGCCATCATCGGCCGGGGAAAGTCCACGGTCCAGAAAGGCGGCGCAAACCGCTTCATCACGCCGACCTGCTGATCGCCGCGTGCCGTCGCCAGCCAATAAGGCATGGGAGTCTCCCTTAGAGTGATGTCGAACCAGATGGTTCAGTGCGCCTGCGAAAGCAGGGGCCAAGGCCCAACCGAACGCCATCGCAGCGCCTGATTGGTCGGAGCAAGAACGAAACGCCTCTAATCCGCCAGAGCGCCGCGCACAGCCCGCGCGACCTGTCGCGCGCTGCGAGCCAGCGCCCGCGGCGTATCCTGTCCGCTGCCGTTCACGGTGATCGACACGCGCACATCGCGCCCACCACTGCCTGCACCGCCTGCACCGGGCATCACCTGCCCGCTGCTCGTCGGCAGGAAAACCTCCGGCCCCCGCTCACCGACCAGATAGGCCCGTCCCGGCGCAACCGGCCCGCCGGTCGCGCGGCCGGGCAAGCCGAGCGCGGAACCCAGCAGCGCCGATCCCAACCGCAGCAGCCCGCCGCCCAGGCCATTTCCGCCTGACCCGCCGGCGAGACCCAGCGCTCCCAGCCCGTCGCGCACCGCGGCCGCCGCGATTTGTCCCATGACCGCGAGCGCCGCCTTGCCCAGATCCTCGAAGCCCAGCCGGCCGGTCCGCGCCGCCCGCAGCAGCCCGCTTTCGATCGCGCGGCCCGCCGTCTCGGCGCCATGCACCAGCGGCCCTTCGAGCTGCCCTCGCATCTCCGCCACATCCTTGGCAAAGCGCGACAGGTCCGCGCGCACGCCAACGGTCAGTGTCTCGATTTCCTCATCCATCGCTCTCTCCATCCGGATGCTGTGCTCGCAACCGTGCCAGCGCCGCGCGGTCGAGCGGCACGACCTCGCCGACGCCCGCGTCGCCAAAGGCCGCGAGCACCGTCGCTAGCTCGTCGGGCGTTGCGCGCCAGAACTCGTCGGGACGCCAACCGAGCAGCAGGGCCGCCTGCCCCGCCAGTTGCCGCGCCGCCTCGCTCACGAGCAGACTCATGACGATCCGCTCAAGAGCTGCCGCAGGATCGCGCGGATCGCCGGCAGCCCGGCGCCCACCCCTTGTGCAACCAGCGCCTCGCCCACCGCCTCGCGGCTCAAGCCTTCCCGCGCGGGCAGGCAATGCCAGATCAGCGCCGCCATCTCGGCCAGGCCAGTCGCCCCTCCGCCGCCCGGTCGGCGAGAGCCAGCAGCGGCCCCAGCTCGGCCTCCGCCGCCACCAGCGCCGCAAAGCTCGGCCGCACGCATAGCGTCTGCCCGTTCATCACGAACGCCGCCTCGCCGCGTACGGGATTGGGGGCGGGATTGGGGGTGGGATTGGGCCCGCTCACAGCGCGCTCACCGCGCCGGAGCTTTCCAGCGCGAGCGTGTAATTGCGCTCGCCATTATAGTCCCCGGCATAATCGAGCCGCGTGACGAGGAACGTGCCGCGCAGCTTCTCACCGCTTTCGAAGGCCAGCTCATACTCGTCGATGGCGCCGGCCAGCGCATGATCGCGCAGCCGCACTTCCGCCGCCGAGCCCGTGAAGATGCCCGCCCCCGAAACGCTCACCGAGCGCACGCCCGCGCCGGGCAACAACTGCCGCCACCCGCCTGAATCCTTGCTGGTGATGTTCACAGCCTCGCCATTGACGCTGATCTGCGTCGTGCGCATTCCCGCGACGGTCGCATAGGAGACCGGCGACCCGCCATCCCCGATCTTGAGCAGAAACGCGCTGCCTTTTTCCACGGCCATGGATCTGTCCTTTCCAGATGTGAAGTTTGATGAACCGCGCAGAGACCGCGCAGAGAGCGCAGGGAAGATGGTGCAAGGGAGCGAAGCCGCTTCCGGACGGGATGCGATTATCCCCACACAAAACCGCCGTGGCGCGACCGTGATGTCTCCGCGCCCTCTGCGCGAAAAAGCGCTTCTTCGCTCAGTTCAGCCGCGCCAGCCGGATCGAATAATCGACGCTCGCCCGCCACTCCCGTTCGGTCCGGCGAATGCGCGAGCGCTCGAACGCCAGTGCGGTGATGCGCCACGCGCCAAGGTCGCTCGCCATGTCTCGCAACAGCACATCCACTCGGTCGAGAATCGTCGTGACGGCCGAGAGCTGGTCCCCGCGCAGCACCAGCTCGATGCCCTGCCGCAGCGTCACGCCATCCACGCCGCGCGCGCCCCAGCCCACTGCGTTCGCCGTACCGACCAGCAGCCAGGGCGGGCTCGCCTTCACCGGATCGCCGTCGGCAATCTGGTTGACCAGCCCCGCCAAGGTCGCATCGGCCGCCATCGCCGCCAGGATCGCCGCCCGAACCGCCAGTTCCGCGCTCATGCTCCATTCTCCCGCAAAAGATCGTCCGCGCCCGCTGCATCCCAGCGCCGTCGCGCATCGCGCCCACTGAGGCGGATCGCCTCGCCTTCCACATCCACGCGCAGGCCCGGCAGCTCAGCCCGCAAGCGCTGCGCCAATCCGTCGCGCAGCTCCGCCGCGCGCGCCCGCGCCGCCGCGCCGATCGCCGCCCTCATCGCAGCCGCATCCGCCGCCAGGGCCGCCACAGCGCCGCCACTGCGGCGGGCGGCTGCGGCGTCACGCCTTCGCGCAGCGCATGATAGTCGCCGGCCAGGCGAATGATGCCGTGGCGGATCGCATCGGGCAGTCCTTCGGCGTCCGCCGCCATGCCCGCGCGATAGCTCACTCGGATGCGCGGCGCGCCGGCCGCATCGGCCATGCGCACCCACCCGTTGCCGTCCCCGTCGATGTCGATCGCATACGCTTCGACCGGCAACGGCACCGGCGCACCGCCGGCCGGCAACGCCGCCACCGCCTCGATGCTCGTCACCGGCCGCATGGCCAGGGCCTGCCAGCCGCAGTGCACATCCAGCACTTCCTCCACGCCGCGCGTGATGAGAAGCTGGCCCAGGAAGCGCTCGGCCACGTCGCTGGCCGCGCGTAGAAGATCGGTGAGCAGCGCATCTTCGTCGGCACGGCTGATCCGCAGATAGGCCTTGAGGGCCGCGAGCGGCGCGGCGAGCGCCCCCCCGCTTTCGATGGTCACGGTCATGGCAGGGAGCCCTTTGCTTGGCTGTCGGAGAGGGAGAAGCATGCCGCCCCGCCGGAAGGGGAGAGACCGGCGGGGCGGCGCGTCGTGGCCATACGCCTCCGCCGTCACCCAGCGAACGCCGGGCTCGCGGGGAAAGCGCATCGCCCCGACGGGTCAGGACGCCGCGAATTTCATGAGCTTGATCGCCTCGCTATTCGCCACGCCGCCGCCAATGCGCTGCACGGCGTAGAAGTTCACGAACGGCTTGTTGGTGAAAGGGTCGCGCAGGATGCTCGTCCCACCCCGCTCGGCGATCACATAGCCGCGCTGAAAATTGCCGAACGCGATGGAAAGGCTGTCCGCCGCGATGTCCGGCATGTCCTCGGCCTCCACCACCGGGTAGCCGAGCAGCGTCGCCGGTTGCCCCGCCGTCAGGCTCGGCTGCCACAGGAATGCGCCGTCCGCCGTCTTGAACTTGCGGAGCACCTGCCCGTCCTCGCCGGCATAGACCAGCGCGCCGGAGGGGCGAGCGGCATTGTCGAGCAGCGCCTTGTTCCAGCGCGTCGCGGCATTGTGGATCGCCACCGCGCCCGCCGCCGCACCCAGGCAACCCAACCCATAATGATCGTCCGTGGGATTGAGCGCCTTCAGGTGCACGATGGCCGTGCGCCCAGTCGCATCCTCACTGGCATAGCGCGTTGCCGTTTCGCCGGCGCGGTAGAGGTAAGCGCGCGGCCAGCCCTGCGCGTCGGCCTCGATACGCACGCGCTCCGGGCGCAGCGCATAGAGGCTCGCCGGTAACCCATCCGCGCCATGGCCGATCTGCACATAGCCATTGCCGTGGAGCAGCAGATGCGCGGCCAGCGTCTCCACCAGGCTCTGCCCTGCCGCGCGTCGCCGCACCAGCGCGAGCGCCGCCGCGGCATCCTCCGGGCGGGTGGCGCGCGCGGTGAGCGCCGCGCTCCCCGCCGCCTCGCTCACCAGCCGCAACGCACGCTGCGCCACCGGATTGGCAAGCGCAGCTTCGCGCAGTTGCGCTTCGTAACTTTGCGGCCAGTCGCCGCCATGGCCGCCGCCCCAGCCGCATCCGGCCCAGCCACGCCCCAGCGGCGGCCGCGGGACCATGCCCGCGCCCTTGCGTCCAAACCATTTCATCCGATTGTCTCCCAGTTCGGCCCCTCGGGCAGAAGGCAAGGCAAGGCGCGGGCGCAACCCAAGCCGCCGCCGCTGCGCGCACGCGGCGCGCTTCATTGTCTGTGTCTGTCAGGATCGCCCCTTTGCCGGCACGCTCAACGCACGCCGAACCCGTTATCCCAGCGAGCGCCGGGATCTGGCTTGGTCTATCCTCGGTTTCCGATGAGACCTGATCGGCGTCTCACCCCGGAGACGATCGCGCTTCAGGCGGCGATTAGCCCCAGCCCCACGCCTTTCACGGCGGCGGACGTCCGGTCGGAGACGTCCAGCTTTTCGTAGATGCGGCGCATATAGGTATCCACCGTTCCCGGCGAGATTTCCAATATGTCGGCAATCACCGTATTGCTCTTGCCCCGCGCAACCCAGTCCAGAATTTCCTTCTCCCGGCTGGAGAGCTGCCGGTCACGCGCCACGTCGTCTGCAAAGAGCGCGCAGATGCGCAGATGCGCCGCCTGTGCCGCAAAGTGCAGCATGGAGAGCAGCGCCGGCTCGGGCGGTTCCTTCAACGTCATCCGGCCCAGGCCCACTACCGCGTTGCGACCGCCCGGGCCGTAGCAAGGCAGCGAATAGCCGTCTGGAAAATTGGCGGCCTTCAGCTTCTCCCAGAAGGCGCGCTCTTCTGCCGTGGTCTGCGCCGTTTGCCACACCTCGGTCCAGCGCACGGGCACACCGGCGGCCAGCGCCACCCGCGGCACGATGTCGTAGCGCTGGAAATCGAAGGCCAGATAGGTCTCGATCTCGTCGCGCGTAAAGCCGTGCTGCAATGGCGGGGTCGCAGGCATGCTGCCGCCAGTGCGAAAAATGTAATAACTATTGGCGCCGAAGCCGTAGCGTCGCAAATATCGCGTCATATGCCGCCAGATCATCGGCAGTGATGTCGCATCCGCAATTCGTCTCAGGATGACGTCCATTTGGGGGCTTGTTCCTCATCATAGGACCCATTCGCTGCGCACTGATCGTTTCTTGGCGGTCTCCCCCAGTCCCGCCGTCGAATAGGCATGAATCGTCCCAGCAGCTTTATAAGGCTCGAAGGCGGATGTTTCCAGAAGATGTCAGTAATAATTCGGTCATCGCCCAGACCAGCGCATCGGCGCGATCCGGGGAGCGGCCCGGCCCTTCATAGCCGCCGCCGATGGTCAGGCCGCAAAGCTGGTCCTCCAGCGCCGGGAAGCAGCCGGCGTGGCACACGCGGCCCGCTTCATAGAGCGCTGCCACCGGCTCCGCCCGAGCGGTCTTGCCTCGCGTCGCATGAACGAGCCGTACCGGCAGGCTCGCCTGCGCTGCCCGCAGCACCGCGCGCACCATCTCGCCG
>DASRXY010000337.1:0-3693 GCA_035654035.1 Sphingobium sp.
AGGAGGTGCCCCACGCCGCCTGCCGCCGCATGGACGAGCACGGTCCAGCCCGGCTGCACGCGGCCGCATCGCTCGACCAGGAATTCCGCGGTGCATCCCTTGAGGAAGGTCGCGGCGGCAATATCGTCCGGTATGGCGTCGGGCAGCTTGTAGAGACTGGAGGCGGCAATGTTGCGCTCCGTGGCATAGGCGCCGAGGCCTGGGCCATAAGTGACGACCCGGTCCCCGGGCGAGAGGGCGGTGACGCCGTCCCCCACTGCCTCCACCACGCCCGCCGCTTCGGATCCGAGACCGGAGGGCAGGGGCGCCGGGTAGAGGCCGGAGCGATAATAAGTGTCGATGAAATTGAGCCCGATCGCCGTATGGCGGACGCGGACTTCATCCTTGCCTGGCGGAGGCAGGGTGCGGTCCGCCCACTGGATGACGTCGGGACCGCCGGTTCGTTCAATGAATGCCACTCGGGCCATCCGTTCACTCCCTTTCTTGCGGCGTGCCGCCTGTCAGTCTGTCCTCTCCGAGCGTAGTCCTCAAGCGTCCGCCATGACTCGGCTGCCCGCCCCGGATGCGGGCTGAAAGCTCCCGGCATCGGCCATGTTCCAGGCAAAGCCGTAGAAATCATGCTCGTGGGCGCCGGTGAGCAGTTCGCCCGGTTCGAGGAAAACGTGCATCTGGGAGAAGAGCCGGATTTCCGTCTCGCTCACGCGCCGGGCGAGGTGATGCGGGGCCAGATCGCCGGGGCACTCGATGCCGGCGGCGGCCAGCATCTCGGCGAGGGCGTGCATGGTGTTGCGGTGGAAGCGATAGACGCGCTCCGCCTTGTCCGGCACCACCAGTGCCCGTTGCCGCAGCGGGTCCTGTGTCGCCACGCCCGCCGGGCAGCGATTGGTATTGCAACTGAGCGACTGGATGCAGCCGATGGCGAACATGAAGCCGCGCGCGGCGTTCGTCCAATCCGCGCCGATGGCGAGCAGGCTGGCGATGTCGAAGGCGCTCACCACCTTGCCGGCCGCGCCGATGCGGATCTGGTCGCGCAGGCCTGCGCCGACCAGCGTGTTGTGAACGAACAGCAGGCCTTCGCGCAGCGGCAGGCCGAGATGATTGGCGAACTCCACGGGCGCGGCGCCGGTGCCGCCCTCGGCGCCATCGACGACGATGAAATCGGGCCGGATGCCGGTCGCCAGCATGGCCTTGACGATGGCCATGAATTCCCAGGGATGGCCCACGCACAGCTTGAAGCCGACGGGCTTGCCGCCAGACAGCGTCCGCAGCCGCGCAATGAAGTGCATCATCTCGATCGGCGTGGCGAAGGCCCCGTGGCGGGAGGGGGAGAGGCAATCCCGCCCCACGGCGACACCGCGCACCGCCGCGATCTCGGCCGTCACCTTCGCTGCCGGCAGAATGCCGCCATGGCCCGGCTTGGCGCCCTGACTGAGCTTGATCTCGATCATGCGGACCTGCGGATCGGTGGCCTGCGCGGCGAACCGCTCGGGATCGAAAGCGCCGTCCTCCGTGCGGCAGCCGAAATAGCCGCTGCCGATCTCCCAGACGAGATCGCCGCCATGCTCGCGATGATAGGCGCTGATCCCGCCTTCGCCGCTGTCCTGGTAGAAATCGCCCTGCTTCGCGCCCCGATTGAGCGCGCGAATGGCGTTGGCGCTCAACGAGCCAAAGCTCATCGCGGAAATGTTGAACAGCGATGCCGAATAGGGCTGGGCACATTGATCGCCGCCGATGAGAACCCGGAACGTCGCCGGGTCCGCCATTGGCACGGGCTGGATCGACGGGCTGATGAACTCATAGCCGTCGCGATAGACATCGAGCTGAGTGCCGAAGGCGCGCTCGCTGCTTTCCCCCTTGGCGCGGGCATAGACGAGCGAGCGCTGGCTGCGCGAGAACGGCGTCTGATCCTCGTCGCCTTCGATGAGATATTGGCGGATTTCCGGGCGAATCCATTCGATCAGCCAGCGGACATTGCCGATCACCGGATAGTTGCGCCGCACCGAATGCCGCGTTTGCAGCAGGTCGAACAGGCCGAGCGCAACCAGGGCGAGCGCAAGCAATGCCAGCGGCCACAGGCCCGGTCGCCAGGCCAGCGCCACCAGCAGCCCGAGGGCGGCGACAATGCTGAGAGCGAAGGCAGTGAAGCGACTGAGGCGCACGGCGGCATTTCCTTTTTCGCGAGGCGGGCCTGCGCCTCGAACGGCGTGAGACAGACGACAAGGGAAAACGCGTGCCCGGCCGGGGACGCGCTGGCGGTGGTCTCTTCTTTCAGACGGAGACATAAGCGCTGCACCGGAGAATATCCATGGCGCCCGCACAGGTGGGCAGGGGAGCGCAGAGCGCTAATGCCTTGAAAAGGCACCGGCGCATTGGAAGGGGCTGGTGGCACGGTTTTCGGCAGGCGGGCGTGGCGGCTCCACTGGCGCGGCGCGCGGCAGGAAGCTATGGTCGCGGCCATGTCCCGCGCATCCCTTTCGACCGCCGAGTCCGCCACCGCGGTCCGTGCGGCGCCGCATTACGAGCAGCAATATCTCGATCTCATGGCTCATGTCTGGCAGCATGGGCATGAGCGCATCGATCGTACCGGCGTGGGCACGCGCTCCATCCTTGGCGCGACGATGCGCTTCGATCTCGCCGATGACGCGGTGCCGCTGCTCACCACCAAGCGCGTCTTCTGGAAAGCCGCCGCGCGCGAGATGCTGTGGTTCCTCTCGGGCGAAACCAATATCCGCCCGCTGGTCGCGCAGGGCGTGAGCATCTGGACCGACTGGCCGCTCGACACATATCGCCGCGCGACCGGCGAGGACATTGCCATGGCGGATTTCGAGCGCCGAATCGTCGAAGATGCGGATTTCGCTGCGCGCTGGGGCGATCTGGGGCCGGTCTATGGCCGTCAGTGGGTGGACTGGCCGCGCTACGAGCCTGCGCCCGAGGCCGGCGGGGGGCTCTATCGCCGCGCCGCCCAAGGGCACAACCAGATCGCCGCACTGGTCGAGAGCCTGCGCGCCAATCCCGGATCGCGCCGGCACATCTTCACCGGCTGGAATGTTGATGAGTTGGATCGCATGGCGCTGCCGCCCTGCCATATGACCTATCAGTTTCACGTCGCGGACGGGCGCCTCAATGGCCTGCTGTTCCAGCGCAGTTGCGATCTGGGGCTGGGCTTCGCCTTCAACATCTTCGGCCTGGCGCTCATCACGCGGATGTTGGCGCTCCATGCCGATCTCGCGCCGGGCGAAATCGTCTGGCAGGGCGGGGACGTGCACCTCTACCTCAATCACGCCGCGCTGGTGGAAACGCAACTCGCCCGTACACCGGCCGGCGCACCCCGGCTGCGCATCCTGCGCCGCCCCGCCACGATCTTCGATCATACTATCGAGGATTTCGCGGTGGAGGATTATGCGCCCCAGCCGCATATCGCCGCGCCGGTTGCGGTCTGATCGCGCGGAGCCGCATGGACCAGCCGCGCCGCGACCCCTCCAGCGCCGCCGGTGAGGACAGCCTCGCCGCGCTGCGGGCGCGCAATCGGCTGATTGCCTCCGTCGCGCTGTTCACCGGCGCCGGTTTCTTCCTGGCGCTGCCCTTCGCGCTGCGGGCGGCGCAGGATTTCTTCATGCCGGTGACGGCCGCGCTGGTCATCGCCATCTGCCTGGTGCCGCTGCTCGAATGGCTGGAGCGCCGCGGCGTGCCGTC
>DASRXY010000338.1:0-2050 GCA_035654035.1 Sphingobium sp.
CCCCGGCTGGCGCCATATCGCCACCTGCGCCACCGGCGCGGAAGGCCCGGGCCTGCTCGTCGACATGGGCACGGGGCGCGATCCCAAGGCCGTCGTCGGCTGGGCCGGTGGCCCGGTGAGCGGCATCGCCACCCACGAGCCGGACAGCCACAGCTTCCTCGTCCGCCTGCTCGGCACCACGCCGCCGCTGCGGCTGATGATTGTGAGCGCGCACCCCGCACCCGGACTCGCGCCCTCGCCCCGGCCAGACCCGTCGTCCGTGCCTAACAATCACTTCTCCTACGCCATGCAGTGGTTCTTTTTCGCCGCCGTGGCGCTGGTCATTTACGCGCTTGCTCTGCGCAAGCGCTGGCGGGGGGAATAGACTCCGGAGCGTTACGGAGGCTTGGGGTTCGGCGTCTTCACGCACGGCTCGGTCTGCGCCGACTCTTCCCCTGGCGAGCTGGCTTTGCCCGAACGCCGCGCAATCCCGCAAACGCTGTTGCCCTCAGAGGCTCTCGAGCCGGTGCTCAGGGGCGGCTTCTCTCCAACCGCGCTGGGGGACCGGATCTGTTGGGCAGTGCTGCGGTCGAATCTGGAAGCCCCATCAAAGCAGAGCGTTTCCTCACCCGTATGCGCTCTCACATTGCCCTCGCGGCCCCGCCCCGCTAAGAGGCCCGCCCATGCAGTATATCAGCACCAGGGGGAGCGCCGCGGCGCTCGATTTCGAGGGCGCGACGCTGGCGGGCCTGGCGAGCGACGGCGGGCTTTATCTCCCGGAGCGTTGGCCGCGTTTCTCGGCCGAGGAGTTCGCGGCGATGCGGGGCCTCTCCTATGTGGAGACGGCGGTGCGCGTCATTCGCCCCTTCGTCGGCGATTGCCTGAGCGAAGAGGAACTGCGCGCGCTGTGCACCCAGGCCTATGGCCGTTTCGCCCATGCCGCCGTGACACCGCTGGCACAGCTCGATCACCGCCACTGGCTGCTGGAACTGTTCCACGGACCGACGCTGGCCTTCAAGGATGTGGCGCTCCAGCTCCTGGGCCTCCTGTTCGAGAAGTTCCTCTCGCGCCGCGATACCCATCTCACCATTGTGGGCGCGACTTCGGGCGATACCGGCTCGGCTGCCATCGACGCGGTGGCAGGCCGTGCCAAGATCGACATTTTCATGCTCCACCCCGCCGGCCGCGTCAGCGAGGTGCAGCGCCGGCAGATGACCACGGTGCTGGCCCCCAACGTCTACAACATCGCCGTGGAGGGCAGCTTCGACGACGCGCAGGCGCTGGTGAAGCGCATGTTCAACGATGCCGCCTTCTCCGCCCGCTACGATCTCTCGGCGGTGAACAGCATCAACTGGGCGCGCCTGGTCGCGCAGGTCGTCTATTATGTCTTCGTGGCCGTGCGTCTGGGCGCGCCGGAGCGGCCGGTCGCCTTCTCCGTGCCCACCGGCAATTTCGGCGACGTGTTCGCCGGCTATGTCGCCTCGCGCATGGGCCTGCCCATCGAGCGGCTGATCGTCGCGACCAACGTCAACGATATTCTCCACCGCGCGCTGGCGCAGGGCGACTACAGCCAGGGCACCGTCATCCCGACCGCCACGCCGAGCATGGACATTCAGGTCTCCAGCAATTTCGAGCGGCTGCTGTTCGATCTCGGCGGGCGGGACGGCGCAGCCCTCGCCGCCCAGATGGCCGGCTTCGAGGCAACCAGGGCGATGCGCCTCACCAACGCGCAGCGCGAAGGGGCGGCCGCTTTGTTCGGCTCAGCCCGCATTGATGCGGACGAGATGGCGCGCGCCATGCGCTGGGCTTATGATGCCGCCGGGCAGGTGATCGACCCGCACACCGCCGTCGGCCTCGCCGCCGCGCGGACGGCCGGAGTCGATCCGTCCGTGCCGGTCGTCACGCTGGCGACGGCCCACGCCGCGAAATTCCGCGACGCCGTCGAGCGCTCGACCGGCGTGCGGCCCTCGCTCCCCTCGCGCACCGGTGATCTGTTCGGGCGCGAGGAGCGGTTCGTCACGCTGCCGGCGACGTTCGAGGCCGTGACCGACTATATTGCGGGCCGCGCCAC
>DASRXY010000339.1:0-10249 GCA_035654035.1 Sphingobium sp.
CTCCTGGATGTGGAAGCGGGCCTTGGGAAAGAGCGCAAGACTTCCGGCATGGTCGTAATGGAGGTGCGTGAGCACCACGTCCGCGACTGTGTCCGGCGCGATGCCGATGGCGCGCAGTCCGTCTTCCACCGGTCGCAGCAATGTCCGCCCGCGCCGCGCCGCCGCTTCCGCGCCGAAGCCGGTATCGACCAGCAGCGGCGCCATGCCGTCGCGCTCCACCATCCACACATAATAATCGAGCGGCATGGGCGCGGCATGGTCATCCCCCACCACCCCGCCGATGAAATTGTCGCATGCCGGGCGCTCGTGCCGGGCATAGCGAATGGCATGGATGCGGTGGGCGGTCATAAGCGCGGCGCCCCCGGCAAGCAGCGCGGGCTCACGCCAACCGGTCGATCAGCGCCGCGCGATACGGATCGTATATGCTCTCTGAAGGCCGCCCGGCTGGCGTCCAAACCTCGGGCGAGCGCCATCATTCCTTGCCATGTCGACTGGCATTCCCTGCTTACAATCTTCCCGAGAACAGGAAGATACCGCATTGAAACTCCGTGACTTGACGCTGCCGTCCGGATCGAGGGGGCCCAATCGCAACGGACCGCAACCAAGCCAACCACATGGCCCACACCGGCAAGGGCGAAACCCGCGCGCACTCACGCGTCCCTGAAAAACAGCCGCACGGGCACCTTGGCGGGGCCGTGACCGACCGTGGTCATCCACGGCTCGACATCGCCCGCCAGTTCGATGCGTTCCACCGCCTCCACCAGCGCGCCGAGCAGCGCGTCCGCCTCCATATAGGCCAGCGTGCGGCCGACGCAGGCGTGGACGCCATAGCCGAAGCCCAGGCTGTGCTTGAGATCGCGACCGATGCGGTAATGGTGCGGATCGTCCCAGAAGCGCGGATCGCGATTGGCCGCCGCGAACATGAGGCCCACGCGCGTGCCGGCCGGCACGATCATGTCGTCAATGGGCACGTCCACCGTCGTGATCCGTCCGGCCATGCGCGAGGGGCTGTCCCAGCGCAGGCTCTCGTCGAAGGCATTGCGCACCAGCTTGGGGTCCGCCTTCAGCCGCGCATATTCCTGCGGAAATTCGGCCCAGGCCCGCAGCGCGTTTGCCATGGTGATATAGGTCGTATCGGCACCGGCCGAGAGCACCGTCTGGAGCAGCAGCTTGGCCTCGGCCAGCGTGATGCGCCCCTCGTCCGCCGCGTCGAACAGCAGCGCGCCGAAACCCTCTGGATTGAGCGCCGAGCGGTCGCACACCGCGTCCAGCCACTGGAGCACAGGGCCGAAATCCTCGCCCATCGCCTCGTGGAACAGCTCGTTCTCCGGCCCCATCGTCGCCCAGACCATGTGCGAGAAGCCATGCATATGCGTGCGGTCGCCGGGCGGCAGGCCGAGGGCATCGGGGAATACGGTATAGACGTAGCGCCGCGTAATTTCCTCCACCGCATCGATCACCTCGCCCTCGCGCTCGCGCAGTTCCGCAACCAGCACGTCGGCTCCAGCGGTGAAGATGCCGCGCATCCCCTCCAATGTGCGCGGCGAGAGCGCATTACCGATCACGCTGCGCACTTTGGTGTGGCGCGGCGGATCGTCGGTGAGCAGGATTTCCGGCCGCAGCGATGTGGGGTCGTGCCAAGGCCGCGAGGTGGAGGAAAAGCTCTTCCAGTCCATGAGGCCGGGCGCGACATGCTTGTGCCGGCCGATCATCACCACGCCGTCCGCCAGCCGGACCGCGGGCGCGAATTCGCGCAAGGCATCGTCCACGGCGCGCGCATCGCGCACAGCGTCGCGCGTGAAGATGTCGATGGGATAGTCTGGAATGTCGCGAGTCATTGCGGCTCTCCTTCCATCGCCGTCATCCCAGCAAAAGCCGGGATCTTGGGTAACGCCGCGCAATCTCGCGGGAGATCCCAGCTTTCGCTGGGATGACGGTGTTGGTGTGACGACGTACCTTTCAAGTCTCCAACCCTCTCATCTTTCAGCCCCCACCTTCATTCCGCCAACCCCACGCCCTGAAAGCGCGTCCCCTCGGGCGCCGTCCTGATCCAGCCTGCGGTGGGGTCTGCAAAATGAGCGCCGATCACCAGCACACCGCTGTCCCGGTATTTCTCGACGAAGCCCACGCGCGTTGCCTGGCCGCTGGCGGTGTCCATGTCGAAGCGCGCTGGGCGGTGCGGCAGCGCGCACTGGATGGGATGGTGCATGAGGTCGCCGGTGATGACGCCCCGCTCGCCCCGGCTCTCGATGCACAGATGCACATGGCCGGGCGTGTGGCCGTGGCTGGGCTCCACAAACAGCTCGTCGCAAATGCGGTGGTCCGTCTCGATCAGATCGGCCAGGCCTGCCAGCATGATCGGATCGACCGAATCCGCCAGATGGCGCACGTCATGCAGGCCATGCTCCTCATGCACGCGCATCTCCTGCCACGCTTCATATTCCTTGCGGCCGAAGAGATAGCGCGCATTGCGAAAGGTCGGTGCCCATTCGCTGCCAGTCCAGTACGTGTTCCAGCCGACATGGTCGAAATGGAGATGGGTGCACATCACCACGTCGATGGCGTCGGGCGCGAGGCCAAGGGTAGCCAGATCCTCGATGAAGCTGGTATTGAGATTGCGGAACACGTCATAGGCGCGGTCCCGGCCATTGCCGATGCAGGTATCGAGCATGACGTTGAGCGTCGGCGTCTGCACCACGAAGCCCTGGAAGTTCATGACCTGCTGCCCGTCCGGCGTCGCATAATGTGGGTGGAGCCAGCGCATCGCGATCACTTCCTCGGGTGTCGCATCGGCAATGGTCATGTTGATGTGGTCCGTGAAGTTCCACAGCTCGACAATGCGCGTGACTGTCACGTCGCCGATCCGCCAGCTTCTCATATGCTCCCGCGCCATGGCCTACGCCCTCCTTCTCCCCAAGTGCTCCTGCGTAGGCAGGAACCCCGGGCTCCGCCGCCGCTCCTTGCCGCCTTGGACTCCCGCCTGCGCCGGAGCACGGGAAGGGCGGTTCGCACGCCTCACCCCCTGCGCCCCACGCTCTCGGGCGGGAGCTGCGCGGGCGGCAGGTCGGGCTTACCCAGCACCTTGTCCGCCGCGCGCTCGCCCACCATCACGGCGGCGGCATTGCTGTTGCCGCCGATCAACAGCGGGAAGACGGAGGCATCCGCGACACGTAGCCCCTCGATGCCGATGACCTTGAGATCGGGATCGACCACGCTCGCCGGATCCCCCACGCGGCCCATGCGCGCGGTGCCGCAGGGGTGGTGCACCGTATAGCCAGCGCTCCGAATGAACTGCTCGATCTCCGCGTCGCTCTGCACCGCCGGGCCGGGGGCCACTTCCACGCCGCGATATTTGGCGAAGCTGGGGGCGGCGAAGGCACGCCGGGCGATCCGTATGGCGCGAACCAGCGGATCGATATCCCCCTCCTCCGCGAGCAGGCGCGGATCGATGAGCGGCACCGCGCGCGGATCGGCGCTGGCGAGACGCACGGTGCCCCGGCTCCTGGGATAAAGCGCGACCGGGCTGATCGCATAGCCATGGCCGACCGGGAACGGCAGCCTGGTGGTAAGACGCTTGGCCGGCTGGAAGACGAACTGCACGTCCGGCTTGGCGAGCGCCGGGTCGGTGCGCAGGAAGGCGACGGACTCGAACACGTTGGAGGCCAGCGGCCCGGAGCGCGTCAGCAGGTAGCGCAGCCCCGCCAGCAGATCGCGCGGCAGCACGCGCGGGCTGATGCCGTAGCTGGTCACATCCTCCGTCTCCATGTGCACGGGGCATGCGACATGGTCGTGATAGTTGCCGCCCACGCCAGGCAGGTCGTGCACCACATCGATGCCGTGCGCGGCGAGATGCGCGGCCGGGCCGATGCCGGAGAGCATGAGCAGCTGCGGCGTCTGGACCGTGCCGGCGCACAGGATCACCTCCGCGCGGGCCCGCACCTGCCGGCCGTCGACCAGCGCAACGCCGGTCGCGCGGCGTCCGTCGAGCAGGATGCGCGCGGCCTGCGCTTCGGTCAGCACGGTGAGATTGCGCCGCTTCATTGCCGGCCGCAGCATGGCCCGCGCGGTGGACTCGCGCCGCCCGTCGCGGATCAAGCCCTGGCGCAAACCATACCCCTCCGGGTCCGGCCCGTTGAAATCCGCGCAGGCGGGATATTGCAGCGCAGCGAGTGCATCGAGATAGGCGCGGTTGAGCGGATTAGGCGTGCGCGCGGGATATTTGACATTCACCGGCCCGCCCCGCCCATGATAGACAGAGGGCTCGAAATCCTCGTTATTCTCGCTGCGCGTGAAATAGGGCAGCACCTCGCGATACGACCAGCCGGTCGCGCCCATGTCCGCCCAGGCATCGAAATCCGTGGGATGGCCACGGAAGTAGACCATGCCGTTGATCGCACCCGATCCGCCGATGACGCGGCCGCGCGGCACCGGGATCTGCCGCCCCGCCATGCCCGGCTGCGGCACGGTGGCAAAGCGCCAGTTGAGTGAGGCAGTGCCGATGGCGGCAGCGACGAAGCTGGGGATGTGGATGAAGGGATGGCTGTCTCGCCCGCCTGCTTCAAGCAGTGCCACGGTGCGGTCCTCCCGCTCGGACAGGCGCGCGGCGAGCGCAGCCCCGGCCGAGCCGCCGCCCACGACGACATAGTCGAACTCCATGACCGCCACGCGGTTCTCCTCTCCTGGCGCGAAGTCTATGGGCTCGCCGGGTCGATGACTAGGCCAAGAGCACAGCGCGATTGTCACGGAGTGAACGGCACGCGCGGGCTCCAATCGCGCGGCCGTGCGTTGTGCCCGGCATGAGCGCGCGTCTGGTCCATGTGGAAGAAGGCATGCCGGGCATCACGCGCCGCAAGCTGCGTGGGCACTGGGCCTATTACGACCCCGAAGGCGCACGGATCACGGATCGGGACGAGATCGACCGCCTCAACCATATCGCCCTGCCGCCCGCCTATGAGGCCGCCTGGTTCGCGCCTGTCGCCAATGCCCACATTCTCGCCACCGGCATCGATGCGCGTGGGCGCAAGCAATATCGCTATCATCCCGATTTCATCGCCGAGCGGGATTCCCACAAATTCGAGGCCTGCCTTGCCTTCGCCGAAAAGCTGCCGCTCATTCGCGCTCAAGTGGAGCAGGACCTGCGCCGGCGCACGCTCTCGGCCGAGCGTGCCCTCGCGTCGGTCGTGCGCCTGCTCGACAGCGGCCGCATCCGCGTCGGCAACGAGGCCTATGCGCGCGAGAACAGGAGCTTTGGCGCCACCACATTGCGCATGCGCCATGCACGCATCGAGCAGGGCCGGCTGACGCTGCGCTTCAAGGCCAAGTCCGGCAAGACCTGCGCGCTGCGGGTAAGCGACCGGGGGCTGGTGCGCTTCGTCAAGCAGATGCAGGACCTGCCGGGGCAGCATCTATTCCAATATATGCGGGACGACGGCACGCCCTGCCCCATCGGGTCACGCGAGGTGAACGCCTATATCCGCGAGGCGATGGGCGGAGATTTCACCGCCAAGCATTTCCGCACCTGGCGGGCCAGCGCCCTCGCCTTCGAATGGCTGGCAACGCAGGAGACGCCGGGGCTCGACCCCATGCTGGCCTTCGTTGCGAGCGAATTGTGCAACACGCCGGCCATTGCCCGCAAATCCTATGTGCACCCGGTCCTGATCGATCTCGCCAAGAGCGGCGTGCAGGCCTTCCGTGCCCAGCTCCGCCTGCCGCGCCGCACCCGCTGGCTCAGTCGCTACGAACGCGGCCTCATGGCCTATCTCGCCGCCATCGGCGCGGATTGAAGGCTGCGCCTCAGTTCGTCCTGGGCCTCGATTTCTCCCTTCGCCGGAAGGACGAAAGTTCTCAGCCTAGCGCATGCAGTCCAGCAGATCGCGGATGTTGGCGAAGGCGAACGCCACCGAACTATCCGCCAGACCATAGGGCAGAAACAGCGCGTCCCCCAGCTTCAGCGCCCCACAGGTATAGACCACATTGGGCACATAGCCCTCGCGCTCATGCTCGGCGGCGGTGATGAGCGGCTCGGGCGTGCGCGCGAGCACCCGCGAGGGATCCTTCCGGTCCAGTAGCGCGGCGCCCAGCGAATATTTGCGCATCGGCCCCACGCCATGGGTGAGCAGCAGCCAGCCCTCGTCCAGCTCGATCGGCGGCCCGCAATTGCCGATCTGGATGAACTCCCAGGGGTAGCGCGGTTCCATGATCCGGGTACCGCCCGACCATTCGCACAGCTCGTCGGACGTGAGCAGAAACAGATTCTTGCCGTCCTGCCGCCCGATCATCATATATTGGCCGTCGACTTTGCGCGGGAAGAGCGCCATGCCCTTGTTGACAGCCGCCGATCCCGCCATCGGCTGGAGAACGAAACGGCGGAAATCGCGCGTGCGCATCAGCTCGGAACGGATCGCCTGGCCGCTATAGGCAGTGTAGGTGCCGATCCACTCAATGCTGCCGTCCTCGTGCAGGAAGCGGGTGAGGCGCAGGTCCTCCAGACCGTTGGCCTGCGCGGGCGTCACCGGGAAGATCACTGTGCCCGAGAGCGTACTGTCCGCATCACGCTCGACCACCACGGCGCCGTCCGTATGGGTGGAGGGCACCACAACCGCCGCGGTGGCGACAGGCGGCTGGGGTTGCAGTTCGAAGCGATCCTTGACGCTAAGCAGCCCCTCTCGGAAGGCGATAGAGCTGACATGCCCTTCGCCGACAGCCCGCAGCGTCATGAGGAAACGCACTGTCCGCCGGTCCAGGCCGGACTGATCGGGATGCGGCACGATCGACGGATTGGTGAGCGCAGCGGCCGCGAAGCTGTATTCGTGCGAGAAATAGGCGCCGATAAGCAGCCGCCGGGTCAGGCTCACCTCCTCCACGTCGAGCTGCACCTGCTCCGCCACTTCAGCGAAGCGCGTGTGGAACACGCGCTCGATCTGCCAGTGCCGCTTCTCGAAGTCGTGGAAGACCGCATGGAGACCCTGCTCCACTTCCTCGTCGCTCATGGCCAATATATCGCTCACCAGCCGGATGGAGCGGCTGGAGGCGAGCCCGCTCGTCTGCCAGGAGAGATGAAACGGCCGCACCACGACGCGCGCGGGGTCGGCGGTGAGCACGGTATCCAACCGGCGAAAGATCGGTCGTCGCCGGCCGGTGGGCTGGGACTCGGTTTCCTTCGCGTCCGGCTGGACGGGGACGGGGTGACGGGACGTAGCCATTAGCCCACGGCGGTCAGTTGCGGTGTTGCCTCCGTCTCCGCAAGCAGAGCGGCCATGGCATGGCGCGCCTGTTGCAGGGCCAGAATGGATTCGGCCCCTATGTTGAGATTCACGCCATGCGGCGTCAAGCCGTCATAGCACAGGCTGCCTTCCTCGCTTGCGAGCGGCTGCGCCAGGTCGTTCTCGCCTTCGAACCAGCGGCTCGCGCGGGTCGCCGCCTCGACCCAGAAGGCATCGCGGTCCACCCGCCAGGCGGAGGCACAGGCTTCCACGGTTGCGGCGGCTTCCAGCGGCTGCTGGTCGAACCGCCGCGGTTCGGCATAAGGACGGTGGAAACTCTCGGTACCCACGGGGCGGAAATAGCCCTCCGGCGCGGACTGCTTCTCCAGCAGCCAGCGCAGCGTGGCGAGCCCGACCGCCACCGCCTCGCCATCGCCGAGGATGCGGCCGGCCTCGATGAGACCCTGCGGAAGGCGGGCATTGTCATAGGCCAACACGATCTCGAACCACGACCAGCCAGGCCGGCGCGCCTGTTCCATCAGCACGCGGAATTGCGCGGCGGAGTCGGTCAGGAAGGTTCGGCAGACCGTATCGTCAGGCTGCGTCTCCAGGCGCGCGGCGGCGCCCAGCATGGCGAACGCGATCGCGCGGGGCGAGCGCAGGTCGCGCGCGAGCGGCAGTGCATTGCTGAACAACTCGCTGGCCCAGCGCCGCAGCCAGGGCTGGGGCGCGACGCTTGCGACATGGCCGAGGGTCCACAAGGCGCGCCCATTAGAATCTTCGGACCCCTCATTTTCCAGCCATTGCCGGTCGAAGCCCATGAAATTGCGGAAACGCCCGCGCGCCTCGTCCCAGGCATGACCCACAAAGGCAGCATAGGTTCGCGCGAGATGCTGACGCAGCGCCGGGTCGCCCGCCCGCGTATCGCACATCAGCTTGAGCGCACGGGCATTGTCGTCCAGGCAATAGCCGTGGCGCCGGTCGGGCACGCCATGGATGCTGTGCTGGACGATGCCGACATCGTCCGTCATCGCCGCCACGCCCGCAAGGACGACGCGCGCGCTGTCGCTCGCTCCGCTCCGCTCGGGCAAGGCCGCCGGCCGATCCGCCGCAGCTTCGGAAAGGTCCTTCATAACCGTCATTGCATTCTGCTCCCAGATGGTCGTGCGCGCCGCCTGCCATACGCGCCGCGATTGCGCCGCCAGGCGTTGCGGGCAGGAAAGGAGGTCGATCAGTGCCACCGATATGGCGGCAGAATCCCCGAAGGGCACAAGCGTTCCGATCCCACCGGCCAAGGCTTCCTCGGCGTGGACATAAGGCGTCGACACCACCGGCCGTCCCATGGCGAGCGCGTAGGAAAGCGTGCCGGACGTCACCTGCTCGCGGCCGAGATAGGGAGTGAGATAGATGTCGGCTGCCTGGAGATGATCGAGCAGCTCGTCGTCTTCGAGGAAACGGTCCAGGAAGCGGACATTCTCCTCCAGACCCAGTGTGCGCACAAGCGCCTGCAACGTTTCGCGATAGCGCTCGCCCTCACGGCGAACCAGCGCCGGGTGCGTGGCGCCCACGACCAGATAGCGCAGGTCCGGGAAGCGCGCGATCACATCGGGCAGCGCGCGGATCGCCACTTCGATGCCCTTGCCCGGCGAAAGCAGGCCGAAGGTGAGCATCAGCGGCGCTTCGCCCAACCCCAGCTTCTCGCGCATCACACGCGGCTCCAGCAGCGCTCGGTCCGGTGCACCATGGGGAATGATGTCGATCCGTTCGGGTGCGACGCCGTACACGGTCTCGAGCAGCGTGGCGGCCGCGCGCGCCATCACGATCAGCCGGTCCGCCGCGCCGGCGATGGCGCGCATCACGCGGCGCTGATCCGCGTCGGGTTCAGCCCGCACCGTGTGCAACGTCACCACCAGAGGAATGCGGATGTGGCGCAGCAGTGACAGCAGATGATCGCCGGCCGAGCCGCCGAAAATCCCGAATTCATGATGGATCCACAGCACTTGCGCGCCGGAGCGGTTGATGCGGGCCGCCGCACGCACGAAGGCGGAGACGTCCTGCGCATCGATGGTGCCGGCAACGTCGGGTCCGTAATGGTCGCCGAAGCCGTCATCCATGGCATAATGATCGATCTGCATTGTGGGGTAGCGTGCGCGCAACGCGGCGACGCTGTGGCTGGTATAGGTTGCCAGGCCGCATCGACGCGGCAAGGCATTGCCGAGGACGGCGATGTGCGAAAGCTCGGGTTTGACCGGCCTGTAGTGCATCTCATGTCCCTCTATCTGGGAAAGCGGCCGGAGCCGGCCTTATGGCATGAGAAAGAAGATCGAGCGCTTTGGTTGCCGGCCCAATGCAGGAACGAGCCAGGCTTCCGGCAAAAACGCGCCGAACGGCGTTTCGGCGGGTGATGTGGGAGCGGTAAGCCGCCCGGCTATACCGGGTCGACGCGCGGATCGAAGCACGCGGCTAAGGTGATCTCGCGCTCCGAAAAGCAGCGGCATTAGCGGCGAGCGCCGGGAGGAAGGTCGCCCCCTCTCCCCTTTTAACAGGCGAGCGTCAGTACTCCCGCGCAGCCAAGAGCACTGGAGCTGGTCGACCGGAGCGCCGCTACGGCTGCTCGGCCGTTTCCTGCGCGGGGGTCGTCGGTGGCTCGACATCGATCTCGACGCGCCGGTTCTTGGCCCGCCCATCGGGGTCATCGGTGCCGTCCGCATGGGCATTGGGCGCGATGGGGCGCATCTCGCCCAGCGCAATGACGCGGATGCGGTCGGGCGCCACGCCCTTCTCGACCAGATAATCGCGCACGCTCTCGGCCCGGATACGCGAGGCCACGAGATTGTCGCCATCCGTTCCGCGTGAATCGGTATGCCCACGCAGCACGATCGGGCCGCCCATGCGCATGACCGGCGTGTCGAGCGCGGCATCGACCGCCGCGCGCCCCGCCTCGTCGAGCGCGAGGCCGGATGCGCCGAAGGGAATGACGGCATGAAGCGCTTCGATCTCGAGGACGGGCAGCGGCGGCACCACGTCGGGACGCAGGATGGAGCGCG
>DASRXY010000340.1:0-13081 GCA_035654035.1 Sphingobium sp.
CGCGCGCCGAGGCAAGCGGCGGTAGCGTGGCGCACGCGGCGCTGATAGCGTAACGCCGCGCGCCGGACGCGCGGGCAGGGGAGACGGGTGATGGATGCGCAGACCGATACCGGCGAAGAAGCCTGGCCCCTGCGCTCCTGGGCTCTCGCGGCGCTTGGGCTGGTGCTGGCCCTCGCTATCCAGCAGTTGACAGCCCTGCCCGATAGCGACTGGATCTGGGGCGAGCGGCTGGTGCGCAGCGCGGTGCTGCTGCTGGGCGTGGGCGGCATCGCCTTTGGTCTGGGCTGGCAGCGCGGCCGGTTGGCGCCGGCCATCGCCGCCGCGCTCCTCTGCGGCGGGGTAGCCGGCGGCGCGCTGCTCTGGAACGGCCTGCTGGCGGACTGGTCGTTCAATTGGCGGCTGCTCTGCGGGCTGGTGACGGCTGGCGTGCTGCTTGTGCTCTTCCAGAGTGCGCAGGCCCGCCATCCTTATTTGCCCGAAACATGGTCGCGCGCGGGCCTCGCCCTCTGGGGCCGCCGCGCGCTCGCTTATGCCGATGTGCATGCGACGATCTGGACCGATGCCATCCTGCTCGGCGGTGCGGCGCTGTTCACGCTGGCGACGTTCCTCGTGGCGCAACTGCTCGCGGCGATGTTCGCGCTGGTCAAGATCGAGGCGCTGCGCGATCTGCTGGCGAAGGACTGGTTCATGGCGATGATGCTCGGCGCGGCCTTCGGCGGCGCGCTCGGCCTGCTGCGCGAGCGTGCGCGCATCATCGCCGCCGTGCAGGGCGTGGCGATGCTGGTGCTGCGAATCCTGGCGCCGGTGCTGGCGGTGGGACTGGCGGCCTTCCTCGCCGTGCTGCCGTTCACGGGGCTGGCGCCGCTCTGGGCCACGGGCAACACCACGCCGCTGATGCTGAGCGCGGCGCTGGCGGCGCTGTTCCTGGTCAATGCGGTGATCGGCGCGCGCGACGAGCCGCTCGCGCGGCCGCTGCGCTGGGCGGCGCTGGTGCTGGCCCTCCTGCTGCTGCCGCTGGTGCTGATCGCGGCGTGGTCAACGGGTCTGCGCATCGACCAGCGAGGGCTTTCGCCCGACCGGCTGTGGGCCCTCACTTTCATCGTGCTGGGGACGGTCACTGCCGTTGCCCATGTCGTGGCAGTGGCGGGGCGGGGCGACTGGATCGCGCGGCTGCACCGCAGCAATCTGCATCTCGCTTTCGTTCTGGGCGGTGTCGCGCTCATTCTCTCGACGCCGCTGGTGAGCTTCGAGCGCATTGCTACGGCGGATCAGGTCGCGCGCTTGCAGGCCGGGCGCATCGCGCCGCTCGATTTCGACTATCGGGCGCTGTGGTTCGATTTCGGCCCGCCCGGCAAGGCGGCCATCAAGCGGCTGGCGCGCACAGCGAAGAGCCCGGAGGCGCGCCGCTTTGCTGCTGCCATCCAGAAGCAGACCAATCGTTGGGAGGATGCGCCCAACCAGCGCGCGCGCCAGGCGGGTGAGGCACTCGATGCGCGGCTCACCATTCTGCCGCGTGCCGTGCCGCTGGAGCCGGCGCTGCGCGAGCGCCTCGTGGCCTATGATGCCTGCCGGCCCCAGGGGGGCTGCGTGCTGCGTTACGCGCCGGGCGCCGATCATGCCGTTGGCGTCGCGTTGCCGCAGGTTTCGTGCCGCGGCTGCCGGCCGGTATTGTTCCTGCTCTATCGCACGGCGGAGGGGCGCTGGGAGGGCGGGGCGCCGGGACCGGACAGGGGGGCGCAGGAGGCCGTGGACCCGGGCGTGGCCGATGCATTGCGGGCTGGGCGCGTCGAACTGCGGACGGTCGAACGGCGCCAGCTTTTCGTCGACGGCAAGCCCTTTGGTGCCACCATCCCCCCGGAGAATGCCACGCAGCCTTGATGCGCCTCGCCCGCAATGCTAGCGCGCCGGCATGAGCGTCGACCTGAGCACCGTCAAGAAGATCGCCAGCCTGGCCCGCCTCGCCGTCACCGACGCCGAGGCGGAAGCGCTGGTGCCCGAACTCAATGGCATCCTGCACTGGGTGGAGCAACTTGGGGAGGTGGATGTAAGCGGTGTCGCTCCCATGACCGCCGTCATTCCCAACCGGCTGCGCTTGCGCGCCGACGTCGTCGACGATGGCGGCGTGCGCGACAAGGTGCTGGCCAATGCCCCGCAGGTCGAGCACGGCTTCTTCGCCGTTCCCAAGGTGATCGAATAATGGCGAGCAACCTCACAGATCTCACGGTCGCGCAGATTCGCGACGGTTTCCGCACCGGCGATTTCTCCGCGCGCGAGGTGGCCGAGGCGTTCAATGCCAATGTCGCCGCCGCGCGTGCACTCAACGCCTTCATCGTCGAGACGCCGGAAAAGGCACTGGAAGCCGCGGACCAGGCGGACAAGGATCGCGCGGCGGGGGCACTCAAGCCCCTCTCCGGTGTGCCCATCGGCATGAAGGACCTGTTCTGCACGGCCGGAGTGCAGACCACCGCGGCCAGCCGCATGCTGGAGGGCTTCACGCCGCCTTATGAGAGCTTCGTCTCGCAGAAGCTCTGGGATGCCGGCGCGGGCATGCTGGGCAAGCTCAATCTCGACCAGTTCGCCATGGGCTCCTCGAACGAGACGAGCTATTTCGGCAATGTGATCTCGCCGTGGCGGCGCAAGGATGGCGGTAATGCCGCGCTGGCGCCGGGCGGCTCCTCGGGCGGCAGCTCGGCGGCGATCGCGGCACGCCTGTGCCCGGCCGCGACCGGCACGGACACCGGCGGATCGATCCGCCAGCCGGCGGCCTTCACGGGCATCGCCGGCATCAAGCCGACCTATGGCCGCTGCTCGCGCTGGGGCATCGTCGCCTTCGCCAGTTCGCTCGATCAGGCCGGTCCGATGGCCCGCGACGTGCGCGATTGCGCGATCCTGCTGGAGACCATGGCCGGCTTCGATCCGCGCGACGCGACTTCGCTGGACTTGCCGGTGCCTAACTGGGAAGCGGCTTTGTCCAGCGATCTCAAGGGCAAAAAGGTCGGTATTCCCAAGGAATATCGGGTCGAGGGTATGCCTGCCGACATCGAGCGGCTGTGGGATCAGGGCATTGCCTGGCTGAAGGACGCGGGCGCCGAGATCGTCGAGGTTTCGCTGCCGCACACCAAATATGCGCTGCCGACCTACTACATCATCGCGCCGGCCGAGGCCTCCTCGAATCTGGCCCGCTACGATGGCGTGCGCTATGGCCTGCGCGACTTGCCCGAGGGCGCCAATCTTCAGGAGATGTACGCGGCCACCCGCGCGGCCGGTTTCGGCCCCGAGGTCAAGCGCCGCATCATCATCGGCACCTATGTGCTCTCAGCCGGCTATTACGACGCCTATTTCACGCAGGCCTGCAAGGTGCGCGCGCTCATTGCCCGCGATTTCGAACAGGCATTTGCACAATGCGACGTGCTGCTGACGCCGACTGCGCCGAGCGCCGCTTTCGCGCTGGGCGAGAAGCAGGCCGATCCGCTGGCCATGTATCTCAATGACGTCTTCACCGTGCCCGCCAGCCTTGCCGGCGTGCCCGCCATGTCCGTGCCCGCGGGCCTTTCCGACGAAGGCCTGCCGCTCGGTCTCCAGATCATCGGTCCCGCGCTCGGTGAGCAGGCCGTGCTGAACGCCGGCCTCGCCATCGAGCAGCGGGCTGGATTCGCGGCTCGGGCGGAGCGCTGGTGGTAGGCCATATGGAAGGATCGACGGGTGCGTTCCAAAAGAGATGTCACGATTGTGCGCTTGTGGGGCATTGCCGGCGTCGTTTATCCACATCGGGGACTCCGTAATTTTTGGAGGCGGGCTTGCTATGTGAGGCAGGCCATCAGGGTCAGGCATTTGCTCGCCCAGCTTTCTGAAGCGCCGCCATCGTCTCCGCTCGGCAGGCATGTGACGATTCGACCGCAGGTGCTGAATTTTGTAGAAGCGCCTTTTATCAATGCCAGATGGGATGCTGCCCAGCGTCTATCCGCGTTCTTGCGTCAGTTTGAAATTGCGCAGTCCATGGGCGAGGTGTTTGGCTTCGATCCGGATAAATCGGTTGAAATACTGACGCTTGAGTGGTTCGGGCCTGACTACCTCATCGTCATGGACAAGCCGAGCTGGTTCCAACGCGAGGGCATATTCACGATCAATATTTTTCGGCAAAATTTAAGGCTCATCAGTCTTTGTTTTTCGTTTGATATCGAAAATGGTGAAAGGATTGTCGTCATCGGCGCGGTTCAGGGACGCCGGATTGACGGTGCGCTCGATGAATATCGACAGCTTACCAAATTGGCGAACGGCATGCGCCCGCGAGATTTCCTCATTGATATTGTGAGGATTTTGGGCGCGGTCATGGGCGCTCAGCGGATGATCGCAATTTCCGATGCATGTCGCCAACATCGGAGTCCCTATTTCGGACGGGATACAAAGCGTACTCTTGCTCTCGATTATGACGAAATTTGGAGGGACCGCGGCGGCGTTCCAAGATCGGACGGCTTTTTTGAGTTATCCATTGATCGTCAGGTCAGGGATATTGACGAAATACCGAGTAAGAAGCGGCAGATGTATCGCCAGAGATATGCCATGATGGATGCTATCGAGGAGCGTATTCGGAAAACGCTTAAGGATTTGAAGCCCACCATCAGGCCGGAAGCAGACTAGCCATGCTATTCTCCCGATATGCTGCGCAGAAGCTATTGGCCGTTATTCACGATTATCGGCAAATAATAAATTCCACTAAAAAGCCGAACTTCTTTCGGCGCAAGATCTTGCGGTTGCGGCATGAGATATGGTGCACGCTGAGCGGAGCCGATATTGAAATCGGCGCGACGATCGGTCGCAACCTTCAACTGCCTCATCCTAACGGTGTCGTGATCAATGGCCGCGCAGTGATCGGTGATAATTGCATGATTATGCAGCAGGTGACGATCGGTATGATCGGCCATAACGAGGTTCCCAGAATTGGCTCTGGCGTTTATATCGGTGCGGGAGCCAAAGTTATCGGCGCAGTGGATATTGGTGACAAGGCTGCCATCGGCGCTAATGCCGTTGTCCTCCAGAATGTGCCATCTAGCTGCACAGCTGTTGGAATCCCCGCGCGGATCGTGCGCAAGACAGAGAATTGAGGCTTGGCAGCGATGGCGATCCGATAGGAGTCGCTCGCATATTTTTGAACAGAGGGTGGATTGACTATTACGGCTAACAGGACTGCTGCCTATCGCATTCAGGGCGCAACCGGCGAGTGGGAGGTCGTGATCGGCCTGGAGGTCCATGCGCAGGTGGTGAGCAAGGCCAAGCTCTTCTCGGGCGCGGCGACGGCCTTCGGCGCGGAGCCCAACAGCCAGGTGAGCCTGGTCGATGCCGCCATGCCCGGCATGCTGCCCGTGCCCAATGAGGAGTGTATTCGCCAGGCGGTGCGCACGGGGCTCGCCATCGATGCGCAGATCAACAAGTGGTCGCGCTTTGATCGCAAGAATTATTTCTATGCGGATCTGCCGCAGGGCTATCAGATTTCGCAGCTTTATCATCCGCTTGTGGGTGAAGGCTCACTCACGATCGAGGCGGACGAGAAGGCCGGGATCCCCGAGGACAAGGTGATCGGCATCGAGCGCATCCATGTCGAGCAGGATGCCGGCAAGCTGATGCACGACCAGCATCCCACGCGCTCTTACGTGGACCTCAACCGCTCCGGCGTGGCGCTGATGGAGATCGTCAGCCGGCCGGATATGCGCTCACCGGCGGAGGCGGGGGCCTATCTGCGCAAGCTGCGCGCGATCCTGCGCTATGTCGGCTCGTGCGACGGCAATATGGAGGAAGGCTCCATGCGGGCCGACGTCAACGTCTCCGTGCGTAAGCCCGGCGCAGAGTTCGGCACGCGGACCGAGACGAAGAACGTCAATTCCGTGCGCTTCGTCATGGCCGCCATCGAATATGAGGCGCAGCGCCAGATCGATGTGATCGAGGGCGGCGGTACGATCGTGCAGGAGACACGGCTGTTCAATCCCGACACCGGCACCACGCGCTCAATGCGCTCCAAGGAGGACGCGCACGATTATCGCTACTTCCCGGACCCGGACCTGCTGCCGCTGGAGCTGGACGACGCCTTCATCGAGGCGTGCCGCACGTCGCTGCCCGAGCTGCCCGATGCCAAGCGCAAGCGCTATATCGAGGCGCTGGGTCTCTCCCCCTATAATGCGCAGGTGCTGACCGCCGAAGCGGAGACGGCGCGCTGGTTCGAGGCGCTGCTGGCTGAGGGGGCGCGCATCCAGAAAAAGAGCGAAGGCGAGGTCGCCAAGGCGAGCGCAAACTGGCTGCTCTCCGAGCTTTATGGCGCGCTCAATCGCCTCGGCAAAAGCCTTGAGGACAGCCCGGTGAGCCCCGAGCGCGGCGCCGAGCTGCTGGCGCTGGTCGCGGATGGCACCATCTCCGGCAGCATCGCCAAGCAGGTGTTCGAGATCATGCTGGAGACGGGCGAGGCACCCGCGCAGATCGTCGAAGCGCGCGGCCTCAAGCAGACCAGCGACACGGGCGCCATCGAGGCGGCGGTCACCAAGGTTCTGGCCGACAATGCCGACAAGGTGGCGCAGTACCGGGGCGGCAAGGAGGCGCTGTTCGGCTTCTTCGTGGGTCAGACGATGAAGGCCATGCAGGGCAAGGCCAATCCGCAGATGGTCAACGAGCTGCTGAAGAAGGCGCTTGGCTGAAGGCTGAGCTGGCCGGCGGGCTTAAGGTCCGTGTGGCTAGCTTGGGTGCGCGGGGCCTGGTCAACCGAATGGTCGATGACCTCCGGCCGTCGCTCGGGGAACCTCGGGCGATATCGGCACCTCGCGTTCCCGCGCATGCAGGCCCGGGCGGCCAGCACATTGCTCTGATGATTATGCGCGCCTGCCTTGATCGGATGGCGCGGGCGTTTCCGGCACGATTTCCGGTGGCTCGTTAAAGGGCTGCTCCGGCGGCTCGACATAGGGCGTTTCCGCGGGCGTTCCAGGAGCCGGGGTCTCGGCCGGCCGATCCGGCGTCGGCGTTTCCGGCGGCGACTGCGGATCGATGCGGTCCGGATCAGGCGGGGGCGGGATGGTGGCCATGCGATGCTCCTCTCCGCAGGCAACGGCGGGACATCGGGATCGTTCCATCGGCGGCAGGGCGAGGGGTGAGGCGCCCTCAGGCCACAGGAGAGCTTCCCACAATGGCTTCTTGGCCTTTAGCGGCCAATTGGCTCTGCCGGGACTTCATCGGTCCCATCTTCCTTATGTGCTCGCCTCCACCACCCGGGCCCTCAATGACTGCCCCCGTTTTGAGAAGGGAAGGGGACCAGCCTTCGCGCAGTCGCGCAGGCTTGCCTCCGGTTTCGCGCCTCAGGCCCGTACGAACAGGCTGCGTAGCCAGCCTGAGCCGGCGCGGGCGGCCTCGCGCCAGTCGCTTTCCAGCGCCGGTTCATAGCCGCGCGGATCGAAGGTCCGTAGGCGCGCGGGGCGAAAGCGGTCGGGATGATAGGTAGCCAAGGTGAGATTGTGGACCAGCGCCGTCGCCGCGAGCACGGTATCGCGCATCGCGGGAAGCGAGAGCTCCGCCTGCCGCCGCGCCACCGCCGCGTCGACCGCCAGGATCCGGCCCTCGAAGGCGGGGAGCAGCTGACGATCGATCCAGTCACGCCAGATGAGACCGGTCTCGCGATTGCGCCGCCGCGCGATCACGGCGGCGCGTTCGAGCTCGATGAGCGACATGGCGGCAAGGAAGAGGCTCTGCCGCGCGACTCCCCCGGCCCAGGCAAGGAGGCCGGCGCTGTTGTCGAGCGCGGAGTCTGATACCGCTCCCGCTTGCTCCGCGCCGGCCGCGCCGTTGCGCAGGTCGAGCAATAATGCGGTGTCCAATAGATACATTAGCGACCTCCGGAATGGCCCGCGATCGCCTGGCGCAGGTCGGCCGGGTCCAGCGGCAGCGCGCCTGCGGGCGCGGCAAGGAGATCCGCGATACTTGCGCGCTGGCCGCTGAGTTCACGAAACGCCTCGACGCTCATCAGTACATGAGTGGGTTTGCCCCGGTCGGTCACCAGCACCGGCTCATAACGGGCGAGGCGTTTTGCCTGGCTGACGTCCTGATTGAACGCGCGACTCGTGACCCGCTTCATCGGCCTCTCCTGCTTGTGAGGGCGTATTCTGGTATCGCTACCATGTAGGTACATACCTACTTCGTGACGTGCTCGCAACAATAGAGGCGATGCAGGCGGAAAAGTGAAGCACTGCGCCCTTTCACACGCATTTAGCCATTGCGCGCCGCCCGTCCTTCGCCCTCCCTTGGCGTCGCGCACGCGGGGACAAGAGAACGGAGCGGCGCGAAGGAGGGGCTATGCTGGCGGATCTATGGTCTCAAACCCTGTTGGCGCTCGCCGACATCATGGCGCCGCACGGGCCCGTGGTGGCCGGTGTCAAGACATTGGCACCCAATGACTTCAGCATCCGCTTCTTCCTGCAACTTGCCTTCATCATTCTCGCCTGCCGCGCGGTCGGCTGGCTGGGCCAGCGCTTCCTGGGGCAATCGCAGGTGGTGGGCGAGATGGTCGCCGGCGTGATCCTGGGCCCCTCGCTGCTGGGCCTGTTCTGGCCTGACTTCCAGGCCATGCTGTTCCCGCAAGAAAGCCGATCCGTGCTCTATGCCGGTGCGCAGCTTGGCGTGGGGCTCTACATGTTCCTGGTCGGCACGACGCTGCGGCTCGATCATTTCGGTACAAAGGCGAAGAGTGCATGCGGCGTGTCCATCGCCGGCATCACGGCCCCGTTCATTGTCGCCGCGCTGATTACGCCAATGCTGCTCACCGTGCCCGGCCTCTTCGCACCCGGCCTCTCGATCGGCAGCGCCACGCTGTTCATGGGCGCCTGCATTGCACTCACGGCTTTCCCCATGCTGGCGCGGATCATCAACGAGCGGGGCCTTGCCGACACCTCTTTGGGGACGCTCACGCTGACTGCGGGCGCTTTCGACGATGCGTGCTCCTGGGCCGTGCTGGCGCTCGTGCTCGCCACCTTCGGCGCGGGCGCGGGCATTGCCGTGGTCGCCATTGGCGGCGGCCTGCTCTACGCTGCCTTCATGCTGCTCTTCGGCCGCCGCCTGCTGGCGCCGCTCGGCCGGATGGTGGAGGCGCGCGGGGAGCTGAGCACGGGCGTGCTGGCCGTCACGATCATGCTGTTCTGCTTCTCGGCTTTCCTCATGGATGCCATCGGTATCCATGCCGTGTTCGGCGGCTTCCTGCTCGGCGTCTGCATGCCGCGCGGCAAGCTGACCGACGAGATTCGCCGTCGCATCGAGCCCCTGACCGTGGTGCTGCTGCTGCCGATGTTCTTCACCTATTCGGGCCTCAACACGCGCATGGACATGGTTGATTCCCTCTCCTTGCTGATGATCGCCCTGGGTGTGCTCGTCGCATCCGTGTTGGCCAAGTTCGGCGCCTGCTGGGCGGCGGCGCGCATCGCCGGCGAGGACAATCGCACGGCGCTCGGCATCGGCGCGCTCATGAACTCGCGCGGACTCATGGAGCTCATCATCATCAACATCGGTCTGCAAAAGGGCGTCATCGGCCCCACGCTCTTCTCCATTCTGGTGCTGATGGCCATTGTCACCACCATGATGGCGGGACCGTTATTTGAACTGGTCTATGGCCGCCGGGCGCGGGCACGGGGCGAGCTGGCCGAACTCAAGGGCGCGATGGTGGCGGAAGCGGCCTGAGGGCGCAGGCGGGCTCTCAGCCGGCGAGCGAGGCTGTCGGCGCGTTGATTTGCTCGACGAGAGCGCGGTGCGTGGGCAGGTCTTCCACTGCCCGCTCGCCGAAAGTGCGGATGCGCGCGAACATCTGCGCGGCGGCCTTTTCATGCGGGAAGTCGTCGCGCGCGCCGCTCAGATCGGTGCGATACTCCATGCCGTAGAGGATATACTGGTAGTTGAAGAAGGCGAAGCTCTCCAGGTCCAGAATGAAGTCGAAGCGGCCCGGTGGGCGGTAGCGCCATTCCTCCAAAAGCTCGCGCAGCCGCTCGGGAACGGTGTCCGGCGCGGCATTGTCGCGCCAGAAGGGCTCCTCACGCTGGCTGAGGCAATAATGCAGCTTCAGGAAATTGACGATATTGGCATAGCGGGCGCTCATCAGCGCGTTGAAGCGGCGGGCCGGCGCATCGATGGGCCCGTTGCGGGGGAACATTTCCGCCAACATGGCCACCGCGGCCTCGATCATGACCACGCCCGTGGATTCGAGAGGTTCGAGGAAGCCGCCGGAGAGGCCCACCGCCACGCAATTGCCTACCCATGGCTGCTCGCGATAGCCCGGCTCGAAGGGGATGAGGCGCGGCGTGATGGCGCTCTCGGGAACGCCCAGATAGCGGCACAGGAGCTCGGCCGCCCGCGTGTCGCTCACATGGTCGCTTGAATAGACACAGCCGACGCCGCGCGCGCCGGCGAGGCCGATGTCCCATGTCCAGCCCCCCTCATGAGCGGCGGCGATGGTGTAGCTCTCCAGCGGCACGTCCGGCCGGGCGTAGGGCAGCTTGCAGGCGAGCGCCCGGTTGGTGAACAGCGTCTCGCGCACCGAGCGGAAGGGGATGCCCAGTGTCTTGCCGATCAGCGCGGCATGGAAGCCGGTGCAATCGAGGTAGAGATCGGCAGAGAGCGCGCCCAGCTCCTCCGTCTCGATGGCGGAAATGGCGCCGTGCGCGTCCAGCGTGGCCGTACGCAACGTGCCGTGCAGATGCGCGACGCCCAGCTCGCGCGCCCGCTCGGCCAGGATGCGGGCCAGCGAGGCGGCATCGAAATGATAGGCATAGTTGAGCGGGCCGTCGAAAGCGCCTTCGTCCAGCCGCTTGGGCGCACGGCGCGCCTCCGCCACGCGGTTCTGGATGGTCATAGCCTGCGCGAAGGGCGGCCGCGTCTTTTCGTCCTGCAAAAGCCAATAGGCCACCAGATCGGCGCGGTCGCCATAATAAGGCGGTTCGAAGGGATGGAGGAAATGGCTGTGCGCGCCATCGCGCGGCGTACGCACCCAATCGTCGAAGCGGATGCCCTGCTTGAAGGTGGCCGAGGTGGCGCGCACGAAGCGAGCCTCGTCGATGCCGATATAGCGCAACGTCTTGCGGATGGTGGGGAAGGTGCCTTCGCCCACGCCGATGGCGGCAATGCGCGGCGATTCGAGCACGGTGATGGCGAGGGCGGGGTTGTTCGGCAGATCGAGGGCGCGCGCCAGATAGGCCGCCGCCAGCCACCCGGCCGTGCCCCCGCCCACGATCAGGATGGACCGCTTCGCCATCCGTAGGGCTTAGCCTGCCTGCCGCGCGAGGAACAGGGGGTGCGAGGGGTGGCAGGAGCGACGGAGGGCCGTCTACGAGAGCGCCGAACGAGGAACGCCTGTCACCGTGGTTTGCTTCGGTCGAGGACTCTACGGCTGACGCTAAAATCCGGAGGAAAGCATGTTTGGCGGACAGGGTGTCAATATTTTCGAATCGCCACGAGCCGTCATGGTCCGTCGCGAGCGAGACTAACCATTTGATAATCCGTTAAAATATGCCGTCAAAAGGCGTCACGGGCAGTCAGGGTTGAAATCACTTGGCGAGCCGGAATGGTGAGTGGAAACATCGCCACTAACCAATCGCCAAGGACGCTCAATGGCTCTCGATCAACGTACCGCAACCGCTTTAGTCCGCACCGGTCGCCCCGGCATGTGGGCCGGCAAGCATGGACTTCAACTTGTCATTGCCGCTAGTGGAGCGGCCGCATGGTCGCTGCGCTACACGTCGCGCGAAGGCAGGCGTCGGCTTATGAAAATGGCCGATCTGGACGACACGAGCGCAGCCACGATTGCTGCCATGGAAGCCGAGGCGGCCGCACTGCGCCAGCGCATTAAACGCGGCTTCGATCCATTGGCTGAACGGAATAAGCCGGCCACGCATGCCGCTGCGGCACACACAGTTGCCACGTTCAAGGATGCCGCTTTGGATTACATCGGCAACAATAAAGACGGATGGCGAAACGCGAAGCATCGTGAACAATGGTCCGCGACGATGGATACTTACGCTTTTCCATTCATCGGTGCGAAGCCGGTGCATCTGGTGACGATTGATGATGTGAAGGAGATATTGCTGCAACCGCATCGGCGCGGGGGAGCGCTTTGGACGGTTGCTCGGGAAACAGCGAGCCGCGTTCGCTCACGCATTGAAATCATAATCAAAGCGGCGAAAGCGAACGCACTGGCCGACAACGCTAATCCCGAACGGCAGGCGCTATGGTCCAATCATCACAATCCCGCGCGATGGGACGTATTGAAATATGCCGGTTTGAACGGTCGCCAGTCCAAGTCACATTTTGCCGCAATGCCGTGGACCGACGTTCCGCACTTTTCACAACAGTTGAAGCGCAAGGACGACTACAGCGCCCGCGCATTGTTGCTCACGATAATGTGCGCCACGCGGTCGAGTGAAACACTCAACGCGGAATGGTCCGAATTTGACCTAGAGAGCGCATGTTGGACTATCCCAGCCGAACGCATGAAGGGGTTCAGGGAGCATCGCGTTCCGCTGTCGGCACAAGCGGTTGAACTGTTGCGCGGCAGCTTGCGCATGGAGCGAAATCCCTACGTTTTTCCCGGTGCGAAAGAGGGACGGCCACTTTCAAATATGTCGATGTTGATGATGCTGCGGGGGATGCGTTCGAACGATGGCTTTACGGTTCACGGGTTTCGCTCGGCTTTTCGCGATTGGGCCGGTGAAACAACGCTACATCCCGACAACATAACAGAACAAGCATTGGCGCATATAATTGGCGACAAGACAGTTGCAGCTTATCGACGTGGCGATGCGTTCGAACGGAGACGTAAGTTGATGCAGCAATGGAATGATTATTTGTTCATGAGTGAAGAACAATATAAATCACATTGGGAAAAATTTATTGCGTAACAATTAATTTCTATTGACGACTATTGACGCCCTGTGACAGTCATGGGGCGTCATTTTTGGCAGGGTCACCATCCAGCCGGGTTCACCGGAAGCGTGAGGCAGTTCGCCCACGCCGCGCAGGCAGTCAGTCGCGCGTGAATGGAATCCAAGCCGGGAGAAAGACCCGGAAGCACGAGGCA
>DASRXY010000341.1:0-2565 GCA_035654035.1 Sphingobium sp.
AAGCGGTCGCAGATCACCCATTGGCCAGCAGCGAGCGCGGGACGGATGGTCTTCTCGACATGGTCCGCCCGCGCCGCCGCGAAGAGCAGTGCCTCGGCCGGCACGCTCCAGCGGTCGGCCGCGCCGGAGAGCAGCAGTGCCCGGATCGCTTCCGCGCCCGCACTTCCGCCGGGTTCGCGCGTCAGCAGCACCGGCAGGCCGCGCGCTTCCAGCGCTGCCGCCAGCGCCCGTGCCTGCGTCGACTTGCCGACACCCTCGCCGCCTTCCAGCGTGATGAAGCGCCCCCGCACCGCGCAGTCCGTCAGGAGAACAACGAAAGGAAACCGGTCCACAGCCGCGCGAAGAAGCCTCCCGCCGCGACCTCTTCCGCCGCCGCAAGCGGCAGCGACTGGCGATCGCCCTCGCCCGACTCGACGATCAGATGCGCCACCACCTGCCCCTTGGCGATGGGCGCCTGGAGCGGTCCGTCATACACCACCTTGGTCCGCACCTGGCTGGCGGCGGCATTGGGCAACGTCGCGGCCAGATCGCGCGGCGCGACCAGCCCCACCTGGCGTGTCCATCCACCCTGCACCTGTGCCTGCGCTACCGTCGCGCCAGCACGGAACAGCGGTTGCAGGCGCCACGCCTTGAAGCCCCAATCCATGAACCGCACGGATTCATCGGCCCGGCCGTTGAAGCTGGTGAGCCCGGCGACCACCATGACGAGCCGCCGCCCATTCTGCTCCGCCGAGCCGGTGAAGCCATAGCCCGCTTCCTGCGTGTGCCCGGTCTTGAGGCCGTCCGCCCCGTCAATCTGGCCCAGAATGGGGTTGCGATTGGCCTGGCTGATGTCCCCGCCGCCGATCCGCTCGCCCCAGGTGAAGGAACGCGTGGCGTAGAACTGGCGATAGAGATCCGGCGTTTCCTCGATGGTCGCCTTGGCGAGCATGGCCAGGTCACGCGCGGTCACATAGGTGCGCCCCTCGTCCGGCCAGCCGCTCGAATTGCCGAAATGGCTGTCCTTAAGGCCGAGCCGCTTGGCTTCCGCATTCATGAGATCGGTAAAGGCCTCCTCCGTGCCGGCGATCCCTTCCGCCAGCACCACGCAGGCATCGTTGCCCGAGAGCGTAACGATACCGTGCAGCAGATTCTCGACCGATACGGCCTCATTCGGCTTCAGGAACATGGTTGAACCCTGATTGTTCCACTTGCGCCACGTCTCAGGCCGCATCGTGAAGGTCTGGTCGAGCTTCAGGCGGCCTTCCTTGATGAGCTTGAAGGCGACATGCGCGGTCATCATCTTCGCCATGGACGCCGGCGGCATCCTACGCGCGCCGTCACGATCATAGAGCACCCGGCCCGAAGCAAGGTCGATCATATAGGCGACAGGCGCGGTGGACTCGTAGCGCGGCGTGGCTGCGGCGGCAGCCCCGGCCAGCAGGGGCAGCGCCAGGGCGAATGTCAGATAATGTCTCATGCGTGGTCCGCTTGTCGTGAAGTCAGGGGGCAGCGCCGCGGCGCACTGTTTTCGCCGCGCGCTTCCCGTCCTTAATGCCGCCCCGGGCGCCTGCCTAGGGCTGATTGTCATGGGTTGTCGCATTCCCCCGGCCCTTATCCCGGCGAATGCCGGGCGCCCGATCAGCATGCCCCCTCGCACTTATTTGCTGACTGCATCGGCCAGCAGGCCCACCGAGAGCGCGTAGAAGTTCGAGCAATTGTAATCCAGGATCACGCGATAGTTGCTGGTGAGCAGATAGGCGGTCTTGCCCGGCCCGTCCGGCTCCAGCAGCGTCGCCATCACGCGGTCGTCGGGCCAGGCTGCGCCGACCGGCACCAGGCCCATGGCGCGCCATTCGGCCATGCTCTGCCAGCGACTGTGGCGATTGAACACGCGGGGGCAGCGCGTCGGCTCGATGCGGTTGGCGAGCGCAGCCCGGTTGAGGCCCGCCGGCACGCTGACGGCAATGCCCCAGGGCTCGCCCTTGCGCCAGCCGGCGCGCTGGAAATAGCCGGCGATGGAGGCCAGCGCATCGGGCTGACTGCGCCAGATGTCGGCGAAACCGTCCCCGTCCGCGTCGCGCGCATCGCGCAGATACACGCTGGGCAGGAATTGCGGATAGCCGGTTGCACCGGCATAGCTGCCCAGCAGCCGCTCGCGCGGCACGCCCCGTTCCAGGATCTGCATGGCCGCGAGCAGCTCGGGCTCGAACAGCGCGCGCCGCCGCCCGTCATAGGCCAGCGTCGCCAGGGAGCGAATGAGGTCGAAATCGCCCGTCACCGCACCATAGCTGGTCTCATGGCCGAAAATCGCGACCATGATCGATTCCGGCACGCCCGTCTCGGTTTCGAACCGACCAAGCAGCGCGCGATTGGCGGCATAGACCGTGCGTCCGCGTGCGATCAGCGCCGCGCTCACATGGCGGCGGCGATAGGGCTCGAAATCGGGAATGGGCGCGTCGAGCGCCGTGGGGCCCGCGCCCCGGTCCAGCATCAGCACACGGTCGCTGGCGGTGAGCTGCGCCGTGGCCGAATTGAACGTCCGGTCCGAAATGCCCAGCGCCCGCGCCTTGCCGCGCAAGCTCT
>DASRXY010000342.1:0-4804 GCA_035654035.1 Sphingobium sp.
CGCTATGAAAGCGTCGCCGCGCTCGCCAGCCTCGATACGCTGCATGTCGACCGCATGGCTACGGCCGATGGGGCCCGTGCTGCGGCCGACGTGGCGACCATCGCGCCGGCGCGCGAGACGGTGCTCGCCATGGTCGACGCCCAGAACGATGCGCTCGACGGGCTCCGGACGACGCTGACCCGCCCTTGAGGCACCCTTTTGGCTGAGACGCCCTTCTCGTGTCCGCTGCGAAGGCGGGACTCCACGATCCAGTGCCGTGCCCGACCGCCGCACTCCTGCTGTCGCAGGCGCGCTGTCGCTACTTGGCGCGGACTTGTTTCAGGGCTTCGCGGTGCAGCCGTGCCTCGTGGACATAGCCGGTCACGCCGCGCTGCATCTCCGCGACCGCCGTGTCGCTCAGTTCGCGCATGAACTTGGCCGGCCGGCCCGACCAGAGCTGGCGGGCGGGCAGGCGCTTGCCGGGCGTCAGCATGGCGCCGGCGGCCAGCATGGCATCGCCCTCGATGACGCAGCCGTCCATCACGATGGCGCCCATGCCCACGAAGGCGCGGTCCAGCAGCGTGCAGCCGTGGACGATGGCCATATGGCCGATGAGCACGTCCTCGCCAATGACGGTGGGGTGGCCGCCGTCGCCATAATCGGTTTCGACGTGGATGACGCTGCCGTCCTGCACATTGGTGCGCGCGCCGATGCGGATGAAGTTGATGTCGGCGCGCAGCACGCAATTGTACCAGATGCTGGCCTGCGGCCCGATCTCGACATCGCCCACGATCACTGCCCCCGGGGCGATGAAGGCGCTGTCGTGAATCCTGGGCGTCTTGCCTTCGAAAGGCAGGATGAGCGGTTCGGTCATGCTGTGGCTTTCTGCTGCGGCGCGGCCCATTGCGCCGCGCTGATCATATGGACGATGGTGGGATTGAGATCTGCGCCGAAGCGGCTGTCCACATAGTCCAGCGCGGGCGCGCGGACCATGCCGAGCCGGGTCATCAGAGCCTGGCTGGCGCTGTTGCCGGGCACGGTGAGCGCCACCACCCGCGCCGCGCCGAACCGTTGGAAGGCGAGGGCGAGTGCCGCCCGAGCGGCCTCGCCGGCATAGCCCTGGCCCCACGCATCCTCGCGCAGCCGCCAGCCGATCTCGATGTCTCCGGTCACGGTCGACCCCGGCGCATCCGCTCGCTTGAGCCCGCAAAAGCCCAGGATCGCCCCATCCGCGATCCGCTCGACGATCCAGAAGCAGAAGCCGTTGCGCCGCTGGCATTCCAGCACGCGCGCGATGAGAGCGGCTTGAGCGGTCACATCCATGACGCCGCCCAGCCAGCGCATGACGGCCGGTGTATTGGTGCCGCGCAGGAACGGCCCGGCATCGTCCTCGCGCCATTCGCGCAGCCGCAGCCGATCCGTCGTGGCGAAAATTTCAGCCATTCAGCAGCCGCGCGGCATGCAGCGCGTGATAGGTGAGGACGCCGGTGCAGCCGGCGCGCTTGAAGGCCATCAGTGTCTCCAGCACCAGCGCATCCCGCTCGCCGGCGCCGGCCGCCACCGCAGCCTCGATCATCGCATATTCGCCGCTCACCTGATAGGCGAAGACGGGGACGGCAAAGCTGTCTTTCACCCGCGCGACGATGTCGAGATAGGGCAGGCCGGGCTTCACCATCACGCTGTCGGCGCCCTCGGCGATGTCGAGCGCCACTTCGCGCAGGGCCTCGGCGCCATTGGCCGGATCCATCTGGTAGCTCTTCTTGTCGCCCTTCAGCAGGCCGCGCGAGCCGACCGCATCGCGGAAAGGGCCATAGAAGGCGGAGGCATATTTGGCGGCATAGGCCATGATCTGCACATTGGCGTGGCCCTCTTCCTCCAGCGCGTGGCGGATCGCGCCGATGCGCCCGTCCATCATGTCGCTGGGGGCGATGATGTCCGCGCCCGCCGCCGCCTGATTGAGCGCCTGCCCGACCAGCGCGTCCACCGTTGCATCGTTGACGACATAGCCGGCCTCGTCGAGCAGCCCGTCCTGGCCATGCGCGGTATAGGGATCGAGCGCGACATCGGTGAGCAGGCCGATGTCCGGCACCGCATCCTTGATGGCGCGGATCGCCTGGCACATGAGATTGTCCGGATTGAGCGCCTCGGCGCCATCGTCGCTGCGCCGGTCCGCCGGCGTGTTGGGGAAGAGGGCGAGGCAGGGGATGCCGGCCGCCGCCGCTTCCTTTGCGCGCGCCACCGCCAGGTCCACCGACCAGCGCGAGACGCCGGGCAGCGAGGCAATGGGCTCTTCCACGCCGCTGCCGCTGGTGACGAACAGCGGCCAGATGAAATCGGCGGGGGAAAGACGGTGCTCGGCATGGAGCGCGCGGCTCCACGCCGTGGCGCGCGTGCGGCGCAGGCGGAGCTGGGGATAGGCGGCGAGGGGAGTCGTATGGGTCATGCCGGCGGGATAGGCCCGCGCGCGCTGGCGATCAATGGTTCGGGCCGCGCCGGTCTGCTATCCCGGCCGCACCGGACAAAATGAGGACGCCCCGACGCCATGCACCTGCTTCACGATCCCGCCGCGCCGGCGGCCCCCGAAATCGGCTTCGACCAGTTCCTTGCCGTTGATATCCGTGTAGGCCGGATCGTCACGGCCGAGCCTTTCCCGCAGGCGCGCAAGCCCGCTTATAAGCTGCGCATCGATTTCGGCCCCGGCATCGGGGAAAAGCGATCAAGCGCGCAGATCACCGAGCATTATGCGCTGGAGGCGTTGCCCGGCCGTCTCGTCGCCGCCGTGGTCAACTTTCCGCCGCGCCAGATCGGCCCGTTCCTCTCTGAAGTGCTGACATTGGGCTTTCCCGATGAGAACGGCGCCGTGGTGCTGTTTGCGCTGGACAAGGATGTGCCGCTGGGCGGGCGGCTGTTTTGACGACTCGATAGGCACCCGTCCTGCGCCTGTGCAGGCATGGCCCATGATCGAGAGGGTGTTCGGCCGGGCCCCGCGCCTGCCCGCAAAGGAGCATGGCGCAGATGTCTTGGGTGCCGCCCCTACCCAAAAAGCGGCGGCCTTGCTAATCGCCCCTCATGACCGATCCCACGTCCGCGCCCGAGGGCATTCGCGACCGTCCGTTCGACAGCGCCCTCTCGGAGCGCTATCTCGTCTACGCGCTCTCCACCATCACCGCCCGCTCGCTGCCGGACCTGCGCGATGGGTTGAAGCCCGTGCATCGCCGCCTGCTCTGGGCGATGCGCCAGCTGCGGCTGGAGCCCTCCGGCGCCAATCCGGACCTGCTGGTCGCCAATCCCGAGCGCAACAACACCGCCTACAAGAAATGCGCCCGCGTGGTAGGCGACGTCATCGGCAAATATCACCCGCATGGCGACGCCTCCGTCTATGATGCCATGGTACGGCTGGCGCAGGACTTTGCACTGCGCACGCCGCTTGTCGATGGCCAGGGCAATTTCGGCAATATCGATGGCGATAACGCGGCCGCCATGCGCTACACCGAGGCGCGGCTCACCCAGGCCGCCGCCGATCTCATGGCCGGGCTGGACCAGGGTACGGTCGAATTCCGCCCCACTTATAATGGCGAGGAAGAGGAACCCGAGGTTTTCCCCGGCCTGTTCCCCAACCTGCTCGCCAACGGCGCCAGTGGCATTGCCGTGGGCATGGCGACGAGCATTCCGCCCCACAATGTCGCCGAGGTGATCGACGCGGCGACATTGCTCATCGACCAGCCGGGCGCGGATCATGCTGCGCTGATGGCGCTGGTGCGCGGACCGGATTTCCCGACCGGCGGCCTGCTGGTCGATCCGCCGGCCACGCTTTCGGAGGCCTATGCCACCGGCCGCGGATCCCTGCGGGTGCGGGCGCGCTGGCACCGCGAGGACGAAGGGCGCGGCACCTGGATCGCGGTGATCGACGAGATTCCCTACGGCGTCGCCAAGGGAAAGCTCATCGAGCAGATCGCCCAGCTCGTCGCCGACAAGAAGCTGCCCATCCTGGCGGACGTGCGCGACGAATCGGACGAACGGCTGCGCATCGTGCTGGAGCCGCGCGCCCGGACGGTCGATCCGCAGGTGCTGATGGACGGCCTGTTCCGCATGACGGACCTGGAGAGCCGTTTCCCGCTCAACATGAACGTGCTGGACGCCAGCCGCACGCCGCGCGTCATGGGCCTCAAGGAGGTGCTGAGCCACTGGCTTGCCCACCAGTTCGACGTGCTGGTGCGCCGGTCCAATCATCGCATCGCCCAGATCGACAGCCGGCTGGAGCTGCTCGACGGCTATATCGTCGCCTATCTCAATCTCGATCGGGTCATTGAGATCATCCGGACCGAGGATGAGCCCAAGCCGGTGATGATGGCGGAATTCTCCCTTACTGACCGGCAGGCCGAGGCAATCCTCAACATGCGGCTGCGCTCGCTGCGCAAGCTGGAGGAGATGGAGCTGCGCCGCGAGCATGGCGAGCTGACCACCGAGCGCGCCGAATTGCAGAAGCTGGTCGAGTCTGAGGCCCGACAACGCACGCGGCTCAAGAAGGACCTCGCCGCCCTGCGCAAGCGCTACGGCGCCGGGAGTGGGCGCGGCGAACGGCGCACCGGGCTGGAGGAGGCCGCGCCCACGCGCGACATTCCGCTGGAGGCCATGATCGAGCGCGAGCCGATCACCGTCATCCTCTCGCAGCGCGGCTGGATCCGCGCGATGAAGAGCCATGTCGACCTCGCCTCGACCGAGACGCTGAAGTTCAAGGAAGGCGACGGGCCCGCCTTTGCCTTCCACGCCCAGACCACGGACAAGCTGCTGCTCGCCGGCACGGACGGGCGCATCTACACCCTGG
>DASRXY010000343.1:0-9400 GCA_035654035.1 Sphingobium sp.
CGCGCGCCGACCTATGCCAATGGCGGCCTCATCGACAAGATCTTCACCTATCGCCAGTGCCAGGCGCCGGACGGCACCGACGGCTCGACCGGCACGGTCACGCAGACGCTCGACATGCCGTGCCCCACTGGCACCAACGAGATCGGCCTTTCCCGGCAGGGCTTCAAGGAATTCTATGTCGGCGATTCGCCCAAGCCCCGCGTGTCCGTGGGCTTTGGCGTGAACTGGAACTCGCCCTTCGGTCCGTTCCGTATCGACGTGGCCAAGACGCTGGTGAGCGTGCCGGGCGACGACACCAAAGTTGTAACCTTCAACGTAGGAACCCAATTCTGATGAAAAACGCACTTCTGGTTTCCGTCGCGCTGGCGACGGCTCCCCTCGCGCTGGCGGGCATGGCCGCGCCGGCCGTCGCTCAATCCAAACTCGGCATCGCCGTGGTCAATGTCGACGCGGCCATCGGCCAGTCCGCCGCCGCGCAGACCGCCACGCAGCAGATGCAGACGACCTACAAGACCAATGTCGACAACTTCAACAGCCGGCAGGCCGCGCTCCAGGCCGAGCTGAAGCAGAAGCAGGATGCGCTGGAAGCTGCCGCCAAGGCCGCCGGTGAGAAGCCTACCGCGCAGCAGCAGCAGCAGCTTCAGACGCAGTATGAGGAGCTTCAGCGCCGCGCCCAGGAGGCCCAGGCCGAGCTTCAGCAGATCCAGCAGCCGCTTCAGCTCGCGCGCGCCTATGTGATCGAGCAGATCGCGGCCAAGCTTGAGGACGCCCTCAAGAACGTGATGACCAAGAACAATGTCGACCTGCTGCTCAAGGAAGGTGCGGCCGAGGCGTATCAGCCGAGCGTCAACCTGACCAATGCGCTGGTGACGGAGCTCAATACGCTGGTGCCCACGGTCGGCATCGTGCCGCCGCAGGGCTGGCGCCCGGGCGGTCAGCAGGGTGCGCAGGCGCCGGCAGCCGGCGCCGCGCCCGCCCCGGCGGCGCCCGCTCCGGCGACTCCGGCGCCGGCCAATCGCCCCTCCGGCCGTTAAGCGCCGATGAGCGGCGAAACGGAAGACGCGCAGGGCGGCTCCTTGGGGCCGCTCGACGTGCGCCGGGTGATGGCGGCACTGCCTCATCGCTATCCCATGCTGCTGGTCGACCGTGTGGTCTCGATGGTCCCCAAGACCTCGATCCACGCGGTCAAGGCCGTGTCGATCAACGAGTCCTTCTTCCAGGGGCATTTCCCGGGGCGCCCGATCATGCCGGGCGTGCTCATCGTCGAAGCCCTGGCCCAGACGGCGGGTGTGCTGGCGGTGGAATCGCTGGGCCTCGCCGGGAGCGGCAAGCTCGTCTATTTCATGGGTATCGAAGGCGCCAAGTTCCGCGCGCCGGTGGAACCCGGTTGCCTGCTCGATCTGCATGTGGAATTCACGCAGTTGCGCGGCGCCGTATGCAAATTCTCCGGCAAGGCCATGGTCGACGGCAAGCTCTGCGCGGAAGCCCAGTGCGTTGCCATGATCGCCGACCCGCCCAAGGATTGAAACCCGCCTGCCTCGGGCCGGTGGAGTCGTGAGGCGCGGCGCTGTCGCCAGGCTTCGGGTCGTTGCGGCGCAGGGGGTAAGCATCTTGCTTTCCTGCGCGGCTCCCGCTAATGGCGCGCTTTCCCAACCGCCCCGGCCGGTCGGAAACCGGCCATTTTTGGAGCGACATCATGAAAAAAGACGTACATCCCGACTATCATTTCATCACCGTCCAGTTGACCGATGGTTCGAGCTTCCAGACCCGCTCGACCTGGGGCAAGGAAGGCGACACGCTGGCGCTCGACATCGATCCCAGCTCGCACCCGGCCTGGACGGGCGGCAACCAGCGCCTGCTCGACAGCGGCGGCCAGGTTGCGCGCTTCAACAAGCGCTTCGGCGGTCTTACCCTCAAGAAGGGTTGAGTGCGCTGCGCGGGATATTCCGCGCGCGCCTTACGGGAAACAAGATCAAGGGCTCCGGCGACGGGGCCCTTTTTCGTATATGAACGGCGCCAGTGGAGATGATTGGCGTAGCGATGACAGAATGCGGCGCCGGGAGGCTTCGACGAATGGGCCAGTGATGGTTGGTTGGAGCTGGGCGGTTACGGGTGCGGGCTGCCGGGCCTTGCCGGATCCCTTCGGTCGATCTTTTGCTAACGTCGATCGTGCCTTTGCTGCTGGCATGTCACGCTACATTCCGGCTCCTGCGTAGGCAGGCGCCCAGGACCCAATAAATCTCCCGCTTGCCTTCAAGCACTTCCGTCTCTGCGCAAGTGATTTCGATACGTTATCTGGGCGTCAGACGCGTTCGCTCCGGCCCGCGCAGAAGCATGGCGGAAAGGAAGTGGGGAGTGCGGATAGCGTCCCCAGCTGTGCTGTCGCCCGCCGCTGAGAGGCGCGACGGACGTGTTTGGGCACTCAGGCGAAGCGGATGCGCACGGACTGGCGGCGGCGTAGCGCGCCGCCTGCCAGCCCGAAGCCCAGGATCATCAGCGCCCAGCTCGTCGGCTCGGGAACCGCAGGGGGCGGCAGGTCGAACGGGCGGAAGGTGCCAAGGTGCACTTCGCCGGCTTGCTTGAACGAGGCGGCCACCAGCGAACCATTGATGGAATTGCGATTCGTCACCTCAGCATTCGTCGCGAGGACCGAGCCGAAGAATTCCGTGTTGAAGACCAGATTGGTCGCATCCGTGAAGTTCCACAGGATCGACTGGTTCACGGCCGAGAACGGATCGGTGCCCGAAGGGCTCACGAAGTTGAGCGCGAAATTGAGATCGCCGGTGAAATTGACGATCACCGGCCCCGTATCGGGCTCGAAATTATAAGCAATAGACGTATAGCCCGCGAAATCGCTGGCTGAGAGGTTGAACAGCGCAAAGCCGTTGCTGCCGGTGACGGCATTCAGTACCAGCGTCTGGCCACCGCCTGAGGCCGAGAGAAAGCTCGGATTGCTGGCCAGCGTGAAGTCGGCGAGGGTGCTGGAGAGCGCGTGCAGATTGTCCGAGAGGCCGGCGGTGAGGCTGTCCACCTGGCTTTCGACACCGGCCCGCACGGAGGCGCCGACCCCGGTCTGCACGTTGCCATTCGCGTTGCCGCTCACCACGGTGCCGCCCAGCTTGATAGAGCCGCCGCCGGCCGTGCCCATGTTTCCACCGAGCAGATTGCCGCCGACCAGGCCACTGAAGAGATTGTTGGCGTTGCCGTTGAAATTGCCGCCGACGGCCAGCGAACGCGGTTCGCCGTTGAGGTTCATGTTGCCGACGACATTGCCGCGCACGAGCACGCTCGATCCCGCGGCGACCGTGCCGCTGCTGCCATTGGGGCCATTGTTTACGTTGACATTGACGATGTTGAGATCGCCGCCGACCACGAGCGTGGGGCCAGTGGAGGGGAGGGCGCCCTGCGCGCTCCGGCCGCTGCCGATCGTGAAGCCCTTGCCGCTGCTGTTGCCGGCATTGCCCGTGGCGATGGCGCGGCCTTCCACGTCGGAGTCCATTTCCCAGTCGCCGAGCACGATGAGATTGTATGTGCTCAGAGCCGTCATGCCGGCGGCTGCATCTCCGGCGGCATGCGCCGGCAGAGCGCCAAGACAGGTCAGGCCGGCAGCAAGAGCAATGCGACGAAGCATGTGATGATCCCCCGATAAATATCACCCCGGACCGCCGCCGTTCATGGAACAGGGCGAATCTTCACAGGCCCTTTAACAGCTTTTCAACCATGCGCGAACGGCCCGGAATGAGGGCCGTTTGCAAGGGAGTGTTCCATATAGGGACGGGAGCGCGACGGACCTTTAGGGTACGGGCAGAACCGCCAACGCCTCCAGCGCAAGCGGGTGCGCGGCATCCGGCGTCAGCACTGTCCAGCCCGCCTGTCGGCCGCGCGCCCAGGTGAGCTGGCGTTTCTGATAGGCCAGCGTCGCCTTGAGGATGCGGGCGTGGGTTGCCGCGTGATCGATCTCGCCGGCGAGCAAGGCCGCGATCTCGCGGACACCCAGCGCGCGCAGCACCGGGCGGTCGGCGGGAAGGTTGCGGGCCAGCAGCGCGGCGACTTCCTCCACGGCGCCACCCCTGAGCATGGCGGCAAGACGCGTGTCCGCCCGTGCGGCCAGTTCCTCGCGCGGACGCAGCACCACGGCGGCGCGGACCGGCAGCGTGCCGGCAATTCCTCCGGCGCGCCGTTGTTGCCAATGGCTGAGCGGGTGGCCGGTGGAGCGCACGACTTCCAGCGCGCGCGCGACCCGCGCCGTATCGCCGGGGTTGAGCCGGGCGGCGGCCTGCGGATCCTCATGCTGGAGGGCGGCGTGGGCCTGTGCCACCGGAAGGGCGCGCACGGCGGCGCGCACCGCCGGGTCGATCTCCGGCACCGGCGCGATGCCGTGCAGCAGCGTATCGAGATAGAGCCCCGTGCCGCCGACCAGGATGGCAGGGCGCCCGGCGGCATGGGCGGCCGCGATGGCGGCGCGCGCCTCTTCGGCCCAGCGCGCGGCGGAGCAGGCTTCCAGGCCATCGACATGGCCGAACAGGTGGTGCGGTGCCCGGGCCATCTCGGATTCGTCCGGCCGGGCGGTGAGGAGAGCGAGATCGGCATAGACCTGGCTCGCATCGGCATTGATGATATGCGCGCCGCTCCGCTCGGCAAGGGCGAGGGCGACTGCGCTCTTGCCGCCGGCGGTTGGCCCGGCAATAAGCGCCACCGGCGGCCGGTCCTGGCCGTGCATTTCAGGCAGGGAGTCGCAGGCGGACATGGCGGTCGAACGGGACATGGTGGCGACCTTAGTCGCGCATGACGGTCTTGGGCAGGGGGTGGTTGATGCCGCGCGCGATGCGCTCGCCGCCGCCGGGCTGAATGTCGGGGCCAGCCAGTGGATCGACGCGGAGGAAGCAGCGGACCTGCCTTTCGCCGGCGAGAGGGCGACGGCGCGCGCGGCGCTTGAGGCTCTGGCGCTCCCCGCCGACCTGTTCGTGATGGAAGCGGCCAATCGGGACTGCCGGTTGTTCGTGGCGGACATGGATTCCACCATGATTACCGTCGAGTGCATCGACGAGCTGGCCGATTATGCGGGCCTCAAGGCCGAGATCGCGGCCGTCACCGAGCGGGCGATGCGCGGCGAACTGGATTTTGCCCAGGCGCTGTCCGGCCGGGTGGCACTGCTGAGCGGCCTCGATGCCGCTACCATCGACCGCTGCCGGGAAGAGCGCGTGACCATTATGCCCGGCGCCAAGGCACTTGTGCGCACGCTGCGGACACGGGGGGCGCGCACTATTCTGGTTTCCGGCGGCTTCGTGCCCTTCGCCCAGCCGGTCGCGGCGGAGATCGGCTTCGACCAAGCCATCGCCAACACGCTGGACATTGCCGATGGCAAGCTGGCCGGCACGGTTGGACAACCCATCGTGGATGCCGAGCGCAAGCGCCGCGAGCTGCTCGGCAATGCGCAGGCGCTGGGCCTCACGCGCGCGCAGACGTTGGCGATCGGCGATGGCGCCAACGACATTCCCATGATCCAGGCGTCAGGGCTGGGTATCGCCTATCATGCCAAGCCCAAGACTCGCGCGGCTGCCATGGCGGCCATCGAGCGAGGCGACCTTTCGACGCTGCTGCACGCGCTCGGTATTCCGCGCGCGGCATGGGTGGTGGAGTAGGCCTCACGCCGGCCGCGCGCACCTGTAAAACGCGCGCGATGACCAGCCATTTAACCAAATCTTAGGACGGCCCATGTGATTTTCCCGTGTCACGGGACTATCGACAAGGGAATTTTCGTGCGCATCTTGGCACTTGCGTCGCAAAAGGGCGGTTCCGGCAAGACCACGCTCTCCGGTCATCTCGCCGTCCAGGCACAGCGGACGGGCAACGGCCCCGTGGTCCTCATCGATATCGATCCGCAGGGGTCGCTCGCCGACTGGTGGAATGAGCGCGAGGAGGATCTGCCCGCCTTCGCGCAGACGACCGTCGCGCGGCTGGCTGCCGACCTGGAGCAGTTGCGCCAGCAGGGTTTCAAGCTCGCCGTCATCGACACGCCGCCGGCCATCACCATGGCGATCCAGAGCGTGATTTCCGTGGCCGAACTGATCGTCGTGCCCACGCGGCCCAGCCCGCACGATCTGCGCGCTGTGGGCGCCACGGTGGACCTGTGCGAGCGGGCCGGCAAGCCGCTGATCTTCGTGGTGAACGCCGCCACACCGCGCGCGCGCATCACATCCGAGGCTGCCATCGCGCTCTCCCAACATGGCACAGTGGCGCCGGTGACGATCCACCAGCGCACCGACTATGCCGTCTCCATGATCGATGGACGCACGGTGATGGATCTGGAGCCGCAGGGAAAATCCGCCATGGAGATCGAGCAGCTCTGGAGCTACGTCGCCGATCGGTTGGAGCGCAATTTCCGCCGCACCGTCTTTTCCCCCGGCCATCCTACCGTGGCGCCGCGTCAGGCGGCCGGTGGCGGTTTCGGCCGGCGCGTGGTCAATTAAGAGCAGGACGGACACCATGGCCGACATCCGCCCCGCCGCCTCGCTGACCTCCAGCCTGCTCGCCCGTCGCGGCGACGCGCGCCCCGCAATGCGCCGCCAGCCGCTCTCCCATCTTCATGCGCCGGTGCAACCGCAGGATGATCTGGGCTGGAACGACATCGGCGAAGATCATCATCGCGCTGCTTCCGTTGCCGCGCCTGCGCCGCCGGCTGAGCCGGCGGACCAGTCGCCGGTGGCCCGCCATCTGGATACGCTGGCCGAGCGGCTGGCCCAGCCGGCTCCGGCCGCCGCTCTGACTCCGCCGGCCGTGCCCGCGCCGGCCCGCAAGCCTGCCGCTGCCGCCGCGCCGCGGCGAGTTGCCCGCCGCAAGCCCGCGCAACTCGCCGCGACGGCCGGGCGCAAGGCGGCCTTCACGCTGCGCATCGACGCGGAGCGCCACCTGCGGCTGCGGCTGCTGAGCGCGCTCCTCAATCGCTCATCGCAGCAACTGCTCATCGAGGCGCTCGATTCGCTGCTCGCTGCCCATGACAAGGTCGAGGATCTTGCCGGGCAGGTGGAGGCGGGCACCGCGCCGCGTTAGGGCGCGCCGCCACTCTTCGGGGGACCAGACCATGAAGAACCGCTCCTTCTCAATCATGATGGCGTCTGCTGCCATTCTCGGCTCCACGATGGTCGGATGCAGCGGCGCTGCGATCGATCGGCCGCGCAGCGCCGCCGCCGATCCGCAGACGCTCGCGCCGCGTATCGAACGGCTGCTGGGCGACAAGGATGTCCGCCCCGCTCTGACGCTTGCCGAACGGCTCGTCGAGGCCGAGCCGCGCAATGCGACGGCGCGCGCGCTGCTGGGGCGCGCCTATCTGGCAAACGGGCGCTATCTCTCCGCGCGCACGGCCTTCAACGACGCGCTGACTTTGGGCAATCGCGATCCGCGCACCATCGTGAGCCTGGCGCTGAGCCATGCGGGGATGGGCGATCTCGATAGTGCGCGCCGATTGCTGGCCAATCATATCGCGGACCTGCCGGCGGGCGACTATGGCCTCGCCATGGCGATGGCGGGCGATCCGCGCGAAGGTGTGCGTGCGCTGCTCGAAGCTGTGCAGGCGCCGGACGCGAGCGTGAAGACGCGGCAGAACCTTGCCTATGCGCTGGCCATGGCCGGCGCCTGGGGGCAGGCGCGGCTGATCGCGGGGCAAGATCTCTCCGCGCGGGAGGCTGAGACGCGCATCGGCCAGTGGAGTCAGGCCGCCATGCAGGCCAGCCCGGCGGATCGCGTGGTCGCCATGATCGGCGTGGCACCGCGTAGCGACGATGCCGGCCTGCCGGTGCGACTCGCGCTCGACGCAACGCCTGAGAGCGCCCATGCGCCTGTGCGCCTCGCGGGGGTGGCCGATCTGATCGCGGACGCACGCACGCAGGTGGCGCAGGTCGCGCCTGTAGATGCAGCGCCGCTTGCCGATGTGGTACCGGCCGGGGACTCCGCGCCTGCGTCGGCTGCCCCTCCCGTTCAGCAGGCGGCCGCCATGGCCATGCCGGACCCTGCGCTCATGCCGCGCGCTGCCTTTGCGCCCAATGCACTGGCCGACGCGCTTGCCAGACTTCCCGCGACCGAACCGGCGGTACCCGCACCTTCGGCCGCTGTTCGGGCTGCGTTCACGCCCCCCGCATCGGCTGTCGCCCCCGTGCCGGCCGTGGCGCCCGCCGCGATGCAGGCCGCCTTTGCGCAGCCGACACCGCTCGAACCCGTCATGGCGCCGACGGAGGGCACGCCCGCGCCAGCGCAGGCGGCCGTTCGCCAGAGCTTCCGCGCCCATGCCACTCTGGCGGCTCCGTCCGCGCCCGCCAGCAGCCGCGCCCATTGGACCACCGGCATCGGTGCACCCGCCTCGGACGCGCGGGCCAGCGACTGGGTCGTCCAGCTCGGCGCCTTCGACAGCCTGGCCGTGGCACGCGAGAAATGGCAGCGCATCAGCGCCGGCCGCGAAGCGCTGCGCGATTTCAACAGCATCTACAGCGTCTTCACGCGGGATGGCCGCACCTTCCATCGCCTCGCCATTCGCGGCTTTGAGGATCGCGGTGCGGCGGCGGCGGCTTGCGCGGCGCTCAAGGCCAAGGGGCAGGATTGCTTCGTGCGGCTCGATGACACGCAGACCACGCGTCTCGCGCGCGCCGACGCACAGAAGCAGCGCACGCAGATGGCCCTCGCGCCGTCTGCCGGCCGCAGCCGCCCAGCGCGCTGAACCCTGAGGCTTGCGTGCTCCCGCGCAGGCAGGAGCCCAGGGCGGATACGCTGTCCGGATGCACTCGGGAGTCCTGCTTTCGCGGGAGCACCGGTGACGCTTCCACCCGAAAGATGGAGGCTTAGCGGACGACGCCGCCTTTCATGATCATGCGCGCGCGGCCCTGCACGGGCAGCTTGTCGAACGGCGTGTTGCCAGCGGCGGCGGCCATGCGGCTCGAATCGACGATCCACGGCACATCGGGATCGATGAGAATGATGTCGGCGGGACGCCCAGCTTCCAGGCGGCCGGCATCCAGACCCAGCAAGCGTGCGGGATTGGCGGCGAGCAGCGCCATCATGCGTGGCTCGGTGACGTAGCCGTCACGCACCAGATTGAGCGCCAGCGGCAGCAACGTCTCGGCTCCCGCGATGCCGGGGGCGGCGTCCTCGAAAGGCAGGCGCTTGTCTTCCGGTCCGCGCGGATCATGGCCCGAGCAGAGGATGTCCACCGTGCCGTCGGCAATGGCGGCGAGCGCGGCCTGCCGGTCGTCCTCGCTGCGCAGCGGTGGCGAGAGGCGGGCGAACGTGCGGAAGTCGCTCACCGCCGCATCGTTGAGGAAGAGATAGGCGGGGCTGGTGCCGCAGGTGACGGGCAGGCCCTCGGCCTTGGCGGCCCGCACCAGATCGAAGCCGGCCCTGGTGGTGACGAGGC